>JANMVC010000317.1:0-3276 GCA_031392315.1 Pyrinomonadaceae bacterium
GGTCGGGTCAGGTAAAACAACCCTCCAGAGATTGATTCTTGGGCTCTATACACCTACTGAAGGTGCAATTAGCATGGACGGGATTGACCTTCGGCAGCTCGATCCCGCTGATTTGCGTCGCAACGTGGGGTATGTTGAGCAGGACGCCATGCTCTTCTACGGAACGTTGCGCGAAAACATCGCGATAGCGGCCCCTTATGCCGATGATGGCGCCATCCTGGCGGCTGCCGAGGTAGGCGGTTTGATTGAGTTTGCGAATCGCCATCCTCAGGGATTTGACATGATTATCGGCGAGCGGGGAGAGTCGCTGTCTGGTGGGCAGCGTCAGGGGATCGCGATCGCCCGGGCGACATTGCTTGAGCCGCCTGTTCTGCTGCTGGACGAACCAACGGGCGCTATGGATTTTTCTTCCGAAGCGCAATTTAAAGAGCGCTTGAGAGGCTATGCCAAGCACAAGACAATGATTGTGGTGACGCATAGGAATACGCTGCTGGATTTGGCGGACCGAATTATCGTTATTGACGAGGGCCGTATCGTTGCCGATGGACCCTATGAGCAAGTCATCGAGGCCCTGAAAGCCGGACGCATAGGAAAAGCCTCATGAAGCCGCGTTGGATGACGTGGGCCCGACCCCTGATCGCGATACTGGAAGGGGTCCGGC
Source organism: Pyrinomonadaceae bacterium (assembly GCA_031392315.1). GTDB lineage: Bacteria > Acidobacteriota > Blastocatellia > Pyrinomonadales > Pyrinomonadaceae > PSRF01. The sequence continues at coordinate 662 of JANMVC010000317.1, forward strand.
GGGGTTTGCAGCCCCGGTTTGACCGCACACTCTCGTCGTGGCGGCAAGACGATGGTCGTATGGATGCAAGTTTTAGCGGGGACGCGGACCGCGCCATTCTTGATCAGGAACCGTTGCGCGCCCGGATGCTCGTGAAGAGCCTCGGTGTAGTTTTAGTTCTTGCGGTTTTGTGGGCGGGTCTGTCGGAAATCGATGAAATTACAAGAGGCGAAGGTAAGGTCATCCCTTCCAAGCAGCTGCAGATCATGCAAAGCTTGGATGGTGGCGTCGTTTCAGAGATTCTGGTACAGGAGGGGCAGGTCGTTGAAGCCGGGCAGATCCTTGTAAATATCGATACCACACGTTTCGATTCTTCAGTAAAAGAGAACCGTGTTCAGTATTTGGCGCTGCTTGCCAGGGCGGCACGGGTCCGAGCCCTTGCCGAAGGCGTTCCTTTTGTGCCGCCGCCGGAAGCGCTTGCCGAAGCGCCGAAGACGGTTGAAGAAGAGTTGCGCGCGTATCAAGCGAGCACTTCGACATTGAATGCACAGTTGGCCATCGCTCAGCAGCAGTTCGCGCAGCGTCAGCAGGAGCTTGTCGAGATGCGGGCCAAGCGGGAGCAAGCATCACGGGCTTACGATCTGACCGCGAAGGAATTGGGATATACGCGACCGTTGCTGAAAGACGGAGCCGTATCTGAGGTGGAGTTATTGAGGCTGGAGCGCGAAACGGGGCGTTTCCTGGGGGAGCGAGAAATGGCTTCTGCTCAAATATCAAAAACACAGTCGGCCATTGGTGAAGCTTCGCGCAAGATTCAGGAAATCACTCTAAATTTCCAGAGTGAGGCACGCAAAGAACTGTCTGAGACACTTGCAAAACTCAACGTGAGTTCCGCTGGCGGAGTCGGACTTGCCGACAAGGTTGACAAGTCTTCGCTACGCTCACCCGTCAGAGGCACAGTGAAGCGTCTTCTCGTCAATACGGTTGGCGGTGTAGTTCAGCCCGGCAGAGACATTATTGAAATTGTTCCTCTCGAGGAGAATTTGTTGCTTGAAGCAAAGGTATTGCCTAAGGACATTGCTTTTTTGCGTCCTGGAGATCGGGCGCTGGTGAAATTTACCGCATATGACTTTTCCATCTACGGTGGCCTTGAGGCGAAGCTGGAGTTTATTGGTGCCGACTCGGTGACTGATGAGCGTGGCAATACTTTCTATACGGTACGTGTTCGTACCGAAAAGTCCAAGCTGGGCGAAGGATTGCCAATCATTCCCGGAATGGTGGCAGAAGTAGATATTATTACGGGTCAAAAATCCATACTGTCCTATCTCCTGAAACCTGTTTTAAAGGCAAAGCAGGCCGCCTTTACCGAACGCTAGATCGAGATGGCAGTGAGAAATCAGGAGGCCATACATTTATTTCTTTGCCCGCATGGGCGTATGCTTCCTCGCTGGAGCGAAGCTTTTCATGCGGGAAAAGCCGGAAAAATTCATTCAATAAGAGGCAATGTGAGGTCAAGCAAGGCAGACCTCGTCTGGCTGCGCCTGGAGCATGGGTTACCCGTAGCCATGCAAATTGAACACCTTGCGCCGCAATTGCGGCTGCTTCCTTGCGTGGTGCTAAGTGATCGACCCACAGATGAGGAAGCGCTTGCTGCTTTTTCCGCCGGTGCACGAGGATATTGCAACACACATGCTGCTGCACAACTTTTGACCCAGGTCGCTGCCGTCGTGCTGCAGGGCGGACTCTGGATTGGCGAGTCATTGATGCAAAGACTGATCAGTGCCACCGGCCGCCTCCAGGCGACTGCCAGCAGTGTAGTTTTGCCGGAAAGCGAGACTTGGTCAGAGGACCTGACTGATCGCGAGAAGCAGGTTGCCAACACGCTTGCCAGCGGGGCGAACAACAAGGAAATCGCACGTGCGCTCGGCATTACGGAGCGTACTGTCAAGGCGCACGTTGGCGCTATCCTTGAAAAGCTCCAAGTGCGAGATCGCCTTCAGCTATCGCTGATAGTCAACGGGCACGCCTCCAGGCGGCCTGGACTCAGTTTCTAAACCCGATTTCCATCTAGTACCTCGGTACAATTTTCGCCACCGGATAAACGGGCTACATTGGACTCAATGTAGTAACTCCGTCTGGAATTCCCTATGGCAAATGCAGCCAACGTCGTCGGTAAGGTGGTTTTGATTGAAGGCGTGGCTTTTGCTCAAAATACAGACGGTGAACAACGCCAGCTCAAGTTTGGCGACCCTGTGTTTGAAGGTGAAGTCCTCGTCACGACTGCCGGAGGCCGCGTGGAGCTGGCCTTCGACCAAGGGGGAAAGTTTCTCCTTCGCTCTAGAGAAACTGTAACGCTGGATTCGACGGTGTTCGACAATATATTGCCTGACGGCAATAGTGGCGCTCTTTTGACGCGGGTGGGTGAACTTACCAGCATTCTTAATGCGATAAACGAAGGCAGCAGTCTTGACAGACTTTTGCAAGAAACGTCAGCTGGGGTGAGCCTGGTCTCCAACCTCAGTGGTACCAACATCAGACCAGATGATGGCAATAACTTCGTTCGATTATTCCGAATGGCCGAAGCGCTTGCTCCGCTAACTTACGAGTACGCCTCGCTTGATCGGCAGTCTGTGGAG
>JANMVC010000364.1:0-6101 GCA_031392315.1 Pyrinomonadaceae bacterium
ACTCAGGAGCAACTTTCGCGCGCAATGTTTCCCTTGGGAGAAATGTCGAAGCCGGAAGTGCGCGAGGTGGCGCGGGCCAGCAGCCTGGCCGTAGCGGAGAAGAAAGAGTCGCAGGAAATTTGCTTCGTGCCTGACGGCGACTACGCCGGCTTCATCGATCGCTATCTCGCGGCGGAAGAGTCTGAAAGCCGCTTACCCGGTCAGGGTGAGATTGTCAGCGCGAGCGGCGAGCTGATGGGCCACCACGAGGGCATTCATCATTATACGATTGGCCAGCGGCGCGGGCTCGGCATCGCTCACGAGCAGCCGCTTTATGTGATCAATATCGACGCGCTGAAGAATCAGGTGGTGGTAGGATCGCCGGAGGAGTTGTTAAGCAAGGAATTCATCGCAGCCGGCGTCAATTGGATTGCGTTTGATAAACCAGAAGGCGAGGTGCGCGCTGAGGTGCGCGTGCGCTACCGGCATCAGCCGGAACCGGCGACGATTACGCCCATCGGAAACGATCGCGTGCGCGTGGTTTTTGACGAACCGCAGCGAGCAATCACACCGGGCCAGACGACCGTCTTCTATCGAGGCGACGAAGTTGTCGGCGGCGGCTGGATAGTGAAAGCCAGTCGGCAGGAGCAGTAGGCAGTCATCAGGAAAAACTCTGCCGCCTGCCCCTGCCGGCTTCGGCATCATTTCTTCGTCGCCTTCTCCGTCCCCGTTTTGTCACTGCCGTAACCGCCCCACACGCCGTCTAACACGCCATTCGGTTTGATCTCATAAGCAACAAAAGCGCAGCGTGGACCACCAATGCCGACTGAGACGTTGTTACCCTGCTTGATACCAAAGCCCGAGGCGTTGTTGCTCCAGGCAAACTGATATCCGCCCGCCCGCGGAGTGATTTGAAGCTGGGCTGTGTAACCGCTGCCGTTGGGATTTTTTCCTGAAACGTTGTAAGCGCCCGCAAGTCCTGACCCACTCGTGCGCGTCGCTTTCTCGGTGCCCATTTCGTTCACGCCCCAGTAGCCCCAATTTCCTTCGAGCGTGCCGCCCGCCAGCGCCTGGTAGATCACAACCCCACAGCCTTGGCCATTGTTGCCTCCGGTGAAAGCCACCGCCACGGCGTTGCCATTGGGAATACCAATGCCGTCGTATTGTTTACCCGCGTCCCAACGAAACTGGTAAACGTCGCCGTGCTTGATAACTTTGAGCGCGCCCTTGTATGGGCTGCCGTCTTCGTTTGTGCCGACAATCGTGTAGTCGCCGGCAATGTCCACAGTGGTGGGTACCGCCACTTCCGGCTCGCCGGATTTGTTCGCCGCGGAATCGGGCTGCGGCATGTTGGCGCCGGCCTTGTTACAGGCCAACACGCAGGTAACAAGCAGCGCGAGCGCGATTAACGAACTAAGCCATCCGTTTGGTTTCATTGGGGGATCTCCTCTGCGGAAAAATTGGTGGCTTATCTTAGTTGCTGCCAGTTTCTTGTCAACGATTTTGGTTGTGACTATAGTGCTGACCGTTGCGCAAAACTGTTAGTTTGCGTTCATGGTCACAAACTAAGGTGAGGAAACTACGATCATCGAAGGAGCACAAAGTTCGTGTAGGCATCGACACGGGCGGCACCTTCACGGATTTTGTTTACGAACATCTCGGACGGTTCGAGATCTTTAAGCTCGCCTCTACACCCCTTGACGCCTCGCTCGCCATCAGTGCCGGTCTGAAACACATTTCGGACCAGACTGGCGTCCTACTGGAAAACATCGGCGTGGTCCACGGCACCACCGTCGGCACCAACGCGTTACTCGAAAGACGCGGCGCGCGAATGGCGCTGGTTACGACGCGAGGTTTTGAGGACGTGCTCGCAATCGGTCGACAAGCGCGTCCCGAGCTGTACAACCTGAACGCAGTGAAACCGCCGCCGCTCGTGCCTGATGAGCTGCGCTTCGGAGTACGGGAGCGTGTGACGGCCACTGGAGAAATACTCGAGCCGCTCACTGAGGTTGAGCTCGAAGCCTTGGTGAAGCGGCTCAGAAAAGCAAGAGTCGAGTCGGTCGCGATCTGCCTGCTATTTTCGTTTGTCGATTCGGCGCATGAGGAGAAAATTGCGCGCGCGTTGGGAAAGCTCAACATTCCTCTTTCCGTCTCGCATCGAATCCTGCCCGAGTATCGCGAGTTTGAACGCACTTCGACTGTCGCCATCAATGCCTACCTGCAACCGTTGATGGGCAGTTATCTAAATCGCCTGGCTGCGAAGACGCCGCGCCTGCGCGTGATGCAATCTTCGGGTGGCAGCATTTCGGCAGCGGTCGCGGCTGAAGAACCGGTGCGCACAATTCTTTCTGGTCCAGCGGGCGGCGTTGTTGGTGCACTGCGGACAGCGCGTGCCGCAGGCTTCGAGCATGTGCTCACTTTCGACATGGGCGGCACCTCGACTGACGTGGCCTTGTGCGGACGCGATGGCTTGCGACTGACAAACGAAGCTTCAGTTGCCGGGCTGCCAGTGGCTGTGCCCGTGATGGATATCCACACGGTCGGCGCCGGCGGCGGTTCAATAGCGCGATTAGACGAGGGTGGTTCGCTCCGCGTAGGACCTGAGTCTGCGGGCGCTGAGCCTGGTCCGGCATGTTACGGCCGTTCATTTTTACCGACGGTCACAGACGCGCATTTGGTGTTGGGCCACTTCGGCGACGGGGGATTGCTTGGCGGCGAGTTTCCGATCGACGTCGCGCGCTCGCAAAGAGCTATGGCGCAACTGGCGGGGCAGTTGACGAAAGTCGCTCAGCGTCGCATCACGACAATTGCAGCAGCGCAGAGTGTGCTGTCGATCGCGAACACAAACATGGAGCGGGCGCTACGGCTGATTTCGGTGGAGCGCGGCTTCGACCCGCGCGAGTTTGTGCTGCTGCCGTTTGGCGGCGCCGGCGGTCTGCACGCAGTCGATCTGGCCAGAGCGCTGCGCATACCGAAAGTTATTGTTCCCGCCCGCGCCGGAGTTTTGTCGGCCATCGGAGTTTTGGCGGCCGATGTGGTGAAGAGTCAAAGCCGCACCGTGATGTTGGAATGTGGCACTGGCGTCGCAGAGGAGTTGGTTGAAAAGAAACTCGCGAGCCATTTCAAAGAGATGGAGCGCACGGCCGCCACTGCGCTAGCCGGCGAAGGATTTCCTAAATCCAAACAGCGCCACTCGCGCTCACTTGCCGTCCGCTACAAGGGCCAGTCGTTTGAGTTAGAAATCAAGGCCGACGGAAAGATCAGCGGGATGTTTCACCGCGCACACCGCGAACGCTATGGCTACGCGCAGGAGTCAAGCATCGTGGAGATCGTCAGCGCACGACTCCGTTCAAGTGGGGTGGTTGAGAAGCTTGCGATCAAGCGGGCCGTGAAGACCGGGGCGGTGGCCCGACCGTCAGGGAGGGCGTTTACGGCATCTATCGAAGGAAGGAAACAGCGCGTCGCGCTTTATCAAAGGGATGAACTAAGTGCAGGAATGCGACTTTCCGTCCCGTGCATTGTTACGGAATACTCCGCGACAACGTTGATTCCGCCCGACGCACGAGCTGAAGTGGACGACTTTGGAAATTTGATCATCCAGACAGCAGCCCGACCGTTTGGGAGGGCGTAACGGGCTGGTGCAGTAGGCGTAAGAACACTCCAGTGCCACTGAATTCGCGCCAAAACACATGAAACGCTTCGATCCAACCACACTCGAAATCTATCGCGCGCTCTATACGTCCGTCGCCGAAGAGATGGGCATCGCTTTGCGGCGTACAGCCTTTTCGCCGAACATCAAAGAGCGCCGCGACTATTCCTGCGCTGTGTTTGACGCGCAGGGAAACGTGATTGCGCAGGGCGATCACATGCCGGTGCATCTCGGCTCAATGCCGATGGCAGTGGCCGCTGCCTTAAGACAAGTGGATCTCAAACCCGGCGACGTAGTTGCAGTAAACGATCCATTCGCCGGCGGCACACATCTGCCGGACGTGACGTTAGTGATGCCAGTGTTTTCGCAGACGGCAGACGGCAGACGGCAGACCGCAGGGAAAACAAGAAGCGTAACTCCTGCCGACTGCCGACTGCCGACTGCCGACTGTCTTTTCTACGTTGCTAATCGCGCCCATCACGCCGACATCGGTGGCGCGACGCCTGGATCGATGGGACTCGCGACCGACATTTACGGCGAAGGACTTTGCATTCCACCCATTCGGATCGTGCGGGGTGGCGAAATTGATGACGACATGATGCGCCTGATTCTCCGGAACGTGCGCGGACTCGATGAGCGTCGCGGAGATTTTCAGGCGCAGATTGGTTCACTAAAAACTGGCGCGGCGCGTTTGCTGGAGATCGTCGAACGCCGTGGCGCCGCGGAAGCGACCGAATATGCGGCGCATCTGATTGAATACGCTGCGCGCCTCATGCGAAGTGCGATTGAGACGATTCCCGATGGCGTCTACGAAGCGGAGGATGTGTTGGACGACGACGGCATAACTCGAGCGCCGGTTCCGATCAAAGTGCGACTCACGATCAAGAGATCACACGCGCGGGTTGACTTCACCGGCAGCGCGCCGCAGGTTGCCGGCCCAATTAATGCAGTCGAAGCGATCACCGTCTCGGCGGTGAGCTACGTTTTCCGCTGCTTGCTCGGAAACGATGTTCCCGCCAGCGCCGGCCTAATGAAACCGATTGAGGTCATCGCGCCCGAGGGCACCGTCGTCAATGCGGTCCATCCGGCATCAGTGGCTGGCGGCAACGTGGAAACTTCTCAGCGCATTGTCGACGTTCTTTTCAAAGCTTTGGCCCAGGCGCTTCCGAATAGAATTCCCGCCGCCAGCCAGGGAACGATGAACAACCTCACCATCGGCGGCATCGACTCGCGACCCGGCCATCCAGCGCTAGAGTTTTCCTACTACGAAACTGTGGCGGGCGGCATGGGCGCACGGCCAATATTCGACGGCATGAGCGCCGTCCACACGCATATGACGAATAGCCTCAACACACCTGCCGAAGCGCTCGAGTATGCATATCCGCTGCGTGTGCGGGAGTACAGGATTCGACGCGGCTCAGGAGGCAAAGGAAAACAACAGGGCGGCGATGGAGTGATTCGCGAAATTGAAACCCTGGCGCCCGCGCGCATGTCGCTGCTCGCGGATCGACGCGAGCGCGGGCCTTATGGTTTGTCCGCCGGCGAAGACGGGAAGCCCGGACGCGCGGCGATTATTCGCGACGGACGCGCGCGAAAAATTGGATCAAAAGGAAGCTGGGAACTCGAAGCCGGAGACCGCGTGCGCATCGAAACTCCGGGCGGCGGTGGCTTTGGGAAGAAGAAAAGAAACTTGCCTTAGCGGCGACAAGGCGGCTTTGCACGGAAGTCAATCTCATTCACACCGAGGCTTTAGCCCGGTGTAAGAACCATCCTGCTTGATTCCATAACCGTTTTAACGGTTTTGGGAAGATCAGCGATGATCGAGCGGCCGAAAACCGTTAAAACGGTTCCACTTTTGGAATTAGCTTTTTCCACCGGGCTAAAGCCTCGGTGTGAATAAGATTCCTACCTACGCAGCCTCATCGAACGGATGCGCCTTCTCGGTGTTGGTTTCTCCGCTGGCTTGATTTCCGGAGTCTCACCAGGTTCCGCTGGCGGCCGCGGCGGCATTGCGCCTTTTGCAAAACGCGGCAGCAATTCGTCGCGCATGGCCAGCGCATAGACTGCCGTAGCCACCACCACCGCCGCTTTCTTCACGTCGTCTTCCAAAATGCGTTCGTAAGTGTCGAGGTTGGTGTGCCAGGTGTGCGTGCCGTACTCAATCGGATCCTGCCCCAGACCGATGCCCGGCAAACCCGCTTGATTAAACGACGTGCTGTCAGTGCCGCCGGTGCGCCGGCTTCTGGTTACGATGGCGCCGACCACGCCGTCTTCCTTAAACGGCCTCAGTATTTCGCGCAGAATTTTTCCCGCTTCGGGAGGACCGAAAACAGAAGCGCCGCGAATTCGCCCCGTGCCCGAATCAATATTGAAATAGCCGCCAAACTTCTCATAACCCGGCTTGGGAGTTTCAAACATGCCGAAATGCTCTTTCACGTAAGCCTGCGAACCCAGCAGTCCCTGCTCCTCTCCA
>JANMVC010000037.1:0-6797 GCA_031392315.1 Pyrinomonadaceae bacterium
CAGCTTGTAGGCGCTGTCAAAGCCAGACGAGTTTAGCCGCGGCGCCTGACTCGAAGTGATTGCTGAGGCGTGAGTGAAATAAAACGCTGACGAGTTGGATCCTGCGCTCTGAACAAACGCAGTATTTGCGAATAGAACAAAAGAAAGAATCAGGTGTCGAAGCATGGGTGTCTCTCAGCTGCAAGCAAAGTTCGTCTAACTCTCGTGTCGTCGGTGATTGTCTTTCGGAGTGCGTTGTTCAGTTTGCAGCAAGTTGGTAGTTCGCTCGGTAACGCTGGGCACGAAGTCGGTATCGCCTGGCGTCGGCAATAGCCGCTCCACTTGGGGACCGGTGAAAAGTTGCTCTTGCGAAGTCGATGCGACCTTGCCGCGTCGCAAAGAAGCGAGAGACGGGTAACCGATCAGAAACATTCCCGCCATGGCAGTCAATGCTCCAACCGCCGTTAGCACGTCCCAATGCACAACCATTTTGCCAATGACGCCAAGGGCTGCGCCGATAAACATCACGATGAATCCCCAAAACGCTACGTTCCATTGAGGACGTTGATCTCTGGAAACGATGCCCGACCGGTTTCCTGCACCTGGCACTTCAGCGGGAGCGGCAAGCGGTTGGGTGATAATTTGCAAACTACCCCCACAGGCGCGGCAAAACTTCTGACCCGACTGAACGTTAGAGCCACATTTAGGACAGTTCAAGTTTATATCTCCAAATTGCGAACCACCGCGTAACTGCGAATAACCTGTGACTTCCGTTCCCTCGTGTCAAAGGTGACGGTACGTTAACAGGACGGCTTATCAAATTCAAAAATCGTCAACTCCTCAGGGTCTGGATCAGCCTCATCACAATTGAACTCAACCGCTTGTTCCGGAGTTTCATCATGTGTAATCAAACCGGCGTGGGCATAGCGCAACAGCAGAAGATATTCTTCTTCGGTAATGGGCTTAATCGTTATGTTTTTGAGGTAAAAGCCTTGCCGCTTCGAAAACAGATTATTCGCCAGCACGCAGGCTTCCTCTTCGGCGTCATCAATGGATTCGGCGTCAATCAATGAGGGGATGTGAATGTATCGGTGCTTTTCTTTCTCACCGGGCAAATCAGCTCTCTTCGACAGTCCTAAGATAGATGCGAGATAGAGTTTCATGAACCTTGTCGCCGCTCCCGGTCGTGGAGGATTGAAAGATACGCGGTCCAAGGGCCGACCGCCCCTGCATAACTCTTCGCCATGGTCCGCGCGATCTGGGCCACGTGATCCAGATCATGCACCACCCACGTAGCCAATAACTGTGCGAGCGTCACCTCGCCAAGTTCAGGATGTAAGCCCGGCCGGCCTAGATCCTCAGGCGTCAGATTCATCTCCTCGAGTGCAGCAAGGTTCTCCCGACGAAGTCTTGAGAACTCCGCTAGCAATTCGCTCAGGCCCTCGCCCTTACTGTCGGTGAACTGTGCGGTCCGGTCGAATGTGTCGAACGGCCGTGTCTCTTCCGCCAGGATGTGGCGGGCACGCGGAATCCAATCCGTGCGTTCGCCGTAGATCAAATGGCCAATCACATCGTAAGGCGACCACGTGTCGGCGCCTTCCGTTGCGGTTATCCATATGTCAGGTAATCCCTCAAGCAAGGTGGTAAGACTGGCAGGTGTGCGCGCCAGTAGTTCCATGGCATCAGGGAGATCGAATTCGTGTCCACTCATGGAGTTTATCTTAGCGCTGAGGTGCGATCCGGTCACGCCAATTTAAACAAAGAGAGATCCTGGCCGAGGTGGCGGCACAATTAGGCTGCGCGCCGAAGATATAGATCGAGGACTGCGACTACTTCTTCCCGGAGCGGGCGTAGTAGCCGTTGCGATAGAGCAACTGGACTTTGTTCTTGCGCAGCTCCGGATTGATGACTTCGATTCGGATTTGGCGGTAGGCGCCGTCGTGGTTCGCGTTGGTTGGTGAGTAGCCGATGAGATATTGCGAACGTAGCTCCTGATCGATTTGCGAAAACGCGAGCTGGAGCTCGGCCTTATTTTGCGGGAAGAAGGCGCGGCCGCCCGTGCGGTCGGAAACTTTATTCAAAGCGCCGGTGTCGAGTTTACCTTCGGAAAATTCGCGGTCGCGGATGCCGATGGAATAAATCACTACGTCAGATTTCACGGCGAGGTCAATAACATCCTGCTTCTTGATCGTGCTGCTCGTGTCGTCACCATCCGATAGCAACACAATCGCCCGACGCGTGTTCGCAGGTCCCTTCGCTACGATGTCGTCAATTGCCATCCACATCGCGTCCCAAATTCCGGTGTAGCCGCTTGGATCTATTTCCTTCGGCAACGGATCGTCACCATTTGCGAGCCGGCGCGCGTTTTCGGGCGATAGCTCAAGCCTGACGCGCTCGATTCCCTGCTTAAGTAGTCCCTGGTCGGCGGTGAGCCCTTGTTCAATTTTGGCTGCGCCAGTGAACGACACGATCGCAGCCTGGTCCTTAGTTGGACGAATCACCGAATCGACAAACGCACTCGCCGCGTTTTTTTCATCCGCCAGCACGCCGCGCTGCGATTCGCTCGTATCAACCATGATCGCCAGGGTCAACGGGCGGTCAGTCTCGCGTTCGAAGAGGCTAATCTGCTGCGCTACATTGTTTTCAAAGATGCGAACGTCGGCAGCGCTTAGCGACGTGACGAAATGTTTATCCCGGTCGACGGCAGTGAAGAGTGTGTTCACGAGATTGGTATCGACGCGGATGACGTCGGTGTCGTCCGTCGATGTGTTCACCGGCGTCGGTTGAGGCGGCGTCTGAGCGTGGATTATTAAACTTCCGAGCGCTAATAAACCTGCGGCGGCGAGGCTGCTGATTCTGATCTTGTTGGGTATAAACATTCGTCTGCCGTTCTAACTCATTCGTGATAGTTCATGCCTACAAGTTCTCTGTGCTTCCTTTGTGCTCTCTGTGTCTCTTTGGTGAACTCCTGATTAACACTTTGCACCACGGAGACACAGAGGAGGCGCAGAGATAAGCCCTTTACCTATCCGGCGCCTACAGGGTCAAACTCAATCAGTCGCCGGCGCGCGTCGAATGTGATCTTAAACGGACGCAGCGCGTCGCGGCCCAGCAACACAGGCGCATCACTCTCCACGCCAAAAAGAATATCGGTGGGCACCCCGCGCAATTCCAGTTCACCAATACTCACGGTCGTCGGCGCCACTCGTCGTGAACTAATGCTGCCTCCGCCAATGTCGCGCGTCGTCACTGTGTTTGATCCTCGACTCATGCCGCCGACAATCACCGCGTTGCGATCGCTGATGGCAAGCCCAAAGCTTGAGCCGGTGTCGAGCAGCGCAATGCGCCCGTCGCCGAGTTTCACGAATGGACGGTTGTCGGCCTTTCGAATCCAGGAAACGATCGCGCCCCCCAGTGGCGCCTGGCGGTTTTGCAAGCTGCCATCGAATCCCTCAATCAATTCATTTTGCATGTCTATCGAGTATCCATTCGGCGCGTATGCTTCCGTGGGATCCAGAATTCCGTCGAGTGACGGCGGCAGCGAAACGATCAATGCAGTTTGTTTCGCCGGTAAAATATTATTGCTTTCGCCCAGCGCCATTCGATCAACAACGGCGGCGCGATTGGATGAACCCTGCGCGCCGGTCAGTCCGCTAAGTAGGGTCCTGCTCGTCTTGCTAACTGTTAAGCCTGCCTCGCGCACGACGCGCTCTGAGATCAGGTTTAGACCAGCGCCAGTATCTATCGCAAACGTGTACGGACCGCTGCCGTTGATCCAGGTTCGCACGAGGAGTCCGCGGCCTTTTTCCGAGCGAAATCGCGCTGGCTGCGGCGATGCCGCCGACCTTGCTTCTGCGGCGGTTGACGAAAACGTGGGGGCAGCTCCCTTGCTGAGAACTGCCCCCATCATGATTGCCAAAGCGCCGAATGCGATGGAGAGTTTTCCTCCCATTGCCTGCACTCTCCTTGCCAGCTTAGTAGCGCTTATTTCGATTTCGTAGTTTGTAGGTGTAGAGAGCCGAACCGCCAGCGCCGCTCAGTGCGCCAATCGCCGCGCCCTTCTTGCCACCAATCAAACCACCAATGACCGCGCCGCCACCGGTACCCATAGCCACGGTCAGCTTATCGCGATGCTTCTGCCAGAAACTGCGGCCACGCGGCTGCTGCTGGTAGTCGTAATAGACTCGACGCGAACTCGAACTACGCGCGCTGCGTCCAGTGTTTCGATAGAGAGCCCGCTGCGTGGAAGCCGCGGCCGGAGCGTAACGGCTCGAAGTCGCGCCACTCTGGGCAGCCGCAAATCCATCAGCAAAACCGGTCTTGTATGCACCCTGCTCAGATGCCGTATCAAATTGGGTAGGCACAAATTCAGTCTGGCGCGCTTCGTTTGCCTGATACTGCGGATCGCGAGTGTCCAACGTTTGCGCGTTGCCGGTAGTGTCCAATGTTGACTTAGTCGCTTGCGCCTCCGCGGTTGTGTTGTTGCTCGAGTGCATCACAAATGCGCCGACGGAGCCTCCAATCAAGGCCGCCACCAAAGCTACGGGGAGTAATCTGTTTGTCATAATCATTGCTTCAAGTCTCCTTGCTTAAACTTAGTCGCCTTAGCAGTGAGCTATTCAGCAATGGCCGTTCCTTTCGTCGCTCGCAGAGCTAATGAACTATCAAACGAAGCGAAACGCTGACTCTTCTGGTATCGACTCAGGCAATTACAAGCTTCCTGCAACGTAATGCCAACGAACGCCCGGAACGCAAAGAAACTGATTACCCGATATGGAGCCGTGCTCTATGCGATATCCGACGCTCGATATTTTTGGCGAGAGCGAAAAATAAAAAAGCCAGGGACTTCCCTGGCTTCCTCTTAGTTAATCTGCTTTTGATCAGGCAGCCTTTGGCAACTGCGCGGGTTTGTTTTCTCGCAGCAGCTCAATCGCTTTCTTCAACTGCGTGTCTTCCACTGGCGGCTTCGTCTCCGGGACGACCTCGGGCTTCTCATTCGGCGGGCCCGACTTCGCCACCGGATCACTATCGTTGCCGGTGAGTTCATCGGGATCAATTGCCTCGGCCAGCTCCGGACGCTTAACTTCAACCGATGGCATCACGCCGGAGCGTGCACGGTCCTCACCGAGGAATGGCTTGCCGCTGACTGACGCCCACTTTACGGTGGTTAAGAGCAATCCATCGCCGCCGCGCAAAGTGTAAAGTTGCTGTTCAGCGCCGGCGCCGAAACTCTTCTCGCCGACAACCTGTCCGCGATTGCGCTCGAGGAAAGCAGAGGCCACCACTTCACCTGCTCCTGCAGTGCCGGCGTCGATTATTGCGACAACCGGGCCGGAAAAGATCGCAGCTTTGGGATCGGCTGAAAAAGTTTTCAAGACCTTGCCTTCGCGTCCGGATGTTTCGGCCAGCAATCCATCCTTGATAAAGAGATTCGCCACCGCCACGGCTTCGTTGATTGATCCCCCGGCGGTGCCGCGCAAATCCACCACAATCTTTTGCGCACCTTGCTTGATCAATTCCTGAGCACGCGCACGCACATCTCCGCTATCTCCCTCTGCAAAACTGTTCACTCGCAAAATTCCAATGCGGCCCGCTTCCATGCGCGCTTCGGCAGCAGCGGCTCGCGAAGCACTTCGCTTCACCGTCAACGTCAGGGGCCGTGTGTTGGCGCGTAGGATGCGCAACTTCACTTCAGAACCGGCAGCGCCGTTTAGCAGCTGCTTCGCATCGTACAGCGAAATGTCGCGCGTGGCCTTCGCGTCGTTGTACTCGATAATGTCGCCGGCGCGCACACCTGCGATATCAGCAGGTGAGCCCTTCATCGGCGCGATGACGTAGAGATACGAAGCAACCTGAGACAACTCGGCGCCGATCCCGACGAGATTGCTCTTGCCGTTGGCGTTAAACTCGCGCACCTGTTCCGGCGTCAGATAAGTTGAATAGGGATCGAGGCCATAGGCCAAACCGCGCAACGCCCCGGCTCGAACTTTTTCCATGTTCGGCTCATCTACGTAATCGTTCTGGATGTGTTGGAGTACGCTCTCGAAAATACGCAGTTGGGCGTTTGGATCGTTGGCCGGCTGTTGGGCGCGAGTCGAAATCCAACCGCCCACCACCGTGTAAATCGCCAGGGTGGCAGACATGAGGATCAGAATAAATTTTGTGCGGAATGACATTGATTACCTCGTTAGTAGTGCTCAGTTCTAATGTGCGACAAGTTGAACGCCCGGATGCGCTTTTCTTAAGTCAGTCGTATCATACAGGCGGCAAATGTGCGGTGCAACTTAACTTTATTTCGGATTTGCTTAGTAAATATTGGATCTTATCTGATCTATTGCCGTGAAAATAAACGGATCCAAACGCGCATAACCTGCTGATGATGGACTCGATGAACGCACCAGTTGAAATCAATGCTCCGGTTGTCGCCCTTGATCTGGGCGAAAAGCGCGTAGGTGTCGCCGTCTCCGACACGCTCTCGATTTCCATTACTCCGCTGGGAGCGCTGGCGCGGACCAACTGGAAACAACTGCTGCGGGACATTGAAGATTTGGTCCGCCACTATGACGCGCAAACCGTGGTAATTGGTTTACCGCTCAAACTAAATGGTGAAGATGGCGATGCGGCACTTGAAGTGCGGCGGGTAGCGGAAAATTTTGCGAGATCGCTCAAGGTGCCGGTTTACTTGCAGGATGAACGGCTGAGTTCGGTTGCGGCTGAACAGACATTGCGGTTAAAAGGCTACAAGAGCGAAGAGGTTTCGGCCCATGTAGACAGCGAAGCTGCGGCAACTATCCTTGGGGATTTCCTTGGCTCTGAAC
>JANMVC010000432.1:0-1728 GCA_031392315.1 Pyrinomonadaceae bacterium
AGCAGCAATCAACGATTTCATGCGGCCCGACCGAGTGGTAATTGGCAGCCGAGACGAAGAAGCGATCGCAATCATGCGCGACCTTTATCGTCCTTTGTACCTGATTGAAGCGCCCTTCGTAGTGACCTCTCTTGAAGCCGCCGAACTTACGAAGTATGCAGCCAACGCATTTCTGGCGACTAAGATCTCCTTTATCAACGAAATCGCAAACATGTGTGACAGCATCGGTTGTGATGTACATGACGTTGCCAGAGCGATCGGAATGGATAAACGCATCGGCAGCAAGTTTCTTCATCCGGGCCCTGGTTTTGGCGGGTCGTGTTTTCCGAAAGACACGCAGGCGCTGGCGTCCGTGGCGCGAGACTTTGGCTGTGATTCGTTGATTGTAGACGCGGTGATTGAGGTAAACCGACGCCAGCGGCAGGCAATGGTGCCGAAGATAGCCAAGCTGGTGGGACCGCTTGAGGGTAAGACGGTGGCGGTTCTGGGGTTGGCGTTTAAGCCGGAGACTGACGACATGCGCGAATCTCCGGCAATCGATATCATTCAGGGACTGCTGAAGAGCGGCGCAGTAGTGCGTGCATACGACCCTGTCGCCATGGACGAGGCGGCCAAAGTGCTTCCCGAAGTCGAATATGCATCCGATGAATATGCCGCAGTAACAGACGCTGATGCGCTTGTATTCGTGACTGAGTGGAACCAGTTTCGCGCGTTGGACATGGCGCGGATTCGCGACCTGATGAAGTCTCCGAGCATTGCGGACTTGCGCAATATTTATGAACCCGCACACATGCGCGAGCTGGGTTTTGAATATGTTGGAATCGGCAGGTGAGCAGTCGCACCCTGGGTGCGGCGAACGCGTTAACCTAGAAACCTGACACAGGAATATCTGAATCGTCTATGGCGTTAACAGGAATCGCACTAGTAACCGGAGGAGCCGGATTTATCGGTTCGCACATAGCTTCAGCGCTGACATCTGCTGGCGCCAAGGTCCGCGTGATCGACGATCTATCGACCGGTTACCAGGAGAACCTGGATGAGATAGGCGGGGACGTAGATTTTGTCCAAGGCAGCCTCGCCGATGAAAAAGCGCTGCGCCGAGCGCTGGAAGATGTAGAACTGGTTTTTCACGAGGCGGCGATTCCTTCGGTGCCTCGTTCGGTCGAGGATCCGCGACAGACACATATCGCTTCCGTTGACTCGACTTTCTCACTCTTGTTGGCCGCCAAAGAGCAGGGCGTGAGGCGACTGGTCTACGCCGCATCCAGTTCGGCTTATGGCGACAAGCCGACCCTTCCCAAGGTTGAAGACATGCTGCCGGAGCCGCTTTCGCCTTACGCGGTTGCGAAACTGGTGGGCGAGTATTATGCGCAGGTGTTCACGCGCGTCTCCGGTTTAGAAACCCTGTCACTGCGCTACTTCAACGTCTTCGGGCCGCGCCAGGATCCCAGCTCGCAGTATTCAGGGGTCATCTCGCGTTTCATTGGTGATCTGCTGAGTAATCGACAGCCGGTGATCTACGGGGACGGCGAGCAATCGCGCGACTTTACATACATCGACAACGTCGTGGACGCTAACCTAAAAGCTGCGGAGACTACCAAGGGAATCGGCCAGGTCATTAACGTGGCCAACGGCGAGCGCATTACTTTAAACGAGCTCTTTGCTGAACTTAAACAACTCACGGGCAAAGCAGATGTTTCGGTGGATTATCAACTACCGCGCGCGGGC
>JANMVC010000433.1:0-3336 GCA_031392315.1 Pyrinomonadaceae bacterium
TGAGCATATTCTTCTTGCCCGGCAAGTAGGCGTGCCGGCGATGGTCGTGTTCATGAACAAGGCGGACGCGGTTGACGATGCGGAGTTGCTGGAACTGGTTGAGTTAGAGGTTCGGGAATTATTGAGTGCGTATGAGTTTCCTGGCGACGACATTCCGGTGATCAAGGGTTCAGCGTTGAAGGCTTTGGAAGGCGATCCGGAGTGGGAAAAGACGGTGGAAGAGCTGATGGACGCGGTAGACAGCTACATTCCGACGCCGGTGCGCGACATTGAAAAGCCATTCCTGATGCCGGTGGAAGACATCTTCACGATTCAGGGCCGCGGGACAGTGGCCACGGGCCGAGTGGAACGCGGCAAGGTAAAGGTGAACGAAACGGTAGAGATCATCGGGATTCGTCCGACGCGTTCGACTGTCTGCACGGGCGTTGAGATGTTCAAGAAGCTGCTGGACGAAGGCACGGCGGGAGACAACGTTGGGTTGCTGCTGCGCGGCGTTGAGCGCAAGGACATCGAGCGCGGGCAGGTGATTGCGAAGCCAGGTTCGATCACGCCGCATACGAAGTTTAAGGCCGAGGCGTATGTGCTGACGAAGGAAGAAGGCGGACGTCATACGCCGTTCTTCACTGGATACCGGCCACAGTTTTACTTCCGGACAACGGACGTGACGGGAGTGGCGAGTTTGCCGGAAGGCGTGGAGATGGTGATGCCGGGCGACAACGTGGCGATGGAGATCGAGTTGATCGCGCCGATTGCCATGGAGAAGGGTTTGCGCTTCGCAATTCGCGAAGGCGGCCGCACTGTCGGAGCCGGCACGGTTTCGGATATTGTTGAATAGTAATTGTCCGACAAACTTTAGTTTGTCGATGAGTGAGCAGATGTTGGGAGCGACAAACTGAAGTTTGTCGGACTAAGCATCGGAAATCGGAAATAAGAAGATGCCACGCGATAATATTGTGCTTCAGTGTATTGACTGCAAGAGCCGCAACTACGTAACGACCAAGAATAAAAAAACCACGCCTGATCGGCTTGAGTTCAGCAAGTTCTGTCGCCGTTGTCGTAAACACACTGATCATAAAGAGACGAAGTAAAGCCGATGCGGAGACGGGTGACACGGAGACGCGGTGAGGTTCTCCCCGTGTCCCAATGTCTCCGAGTCCCCGCGTCCGTGGACGGAGGGGTATAGTGTCAACGGTTAGCACGTCGGTCTCCAAAACCGAAAGTCCGGGTTCGAATCCTGGTACCCCTGCCATAAAGGCTTGAAGGCCAAGCGCGTGTGGAGAAGGTCGCAGAAATAACGGATGGCAACAATGGATGACTTGGAAAACCAGAGCGAGCCGCTACCTTCACCGCGGGCGGCCCGTTTTGGCGAAGGCCCTGAGGGCAAGGGGGCGCGGCGTGAGCGCGGGCTCAGTGGCCCTCGCGACGGCTTCCCCGGAAGACTAGCGAAGTTTCTGCGCGATGTCCGCGCGGAGATGAAGCGGGTGTCGTGGCCGAGCTTTAACGAGGTGAAAAACACCACGATAATTACGCTCGTGGCGGTCGTCTTTTTTGCAGTTTACTTGTTTGCGGTGGATCACATATGGGTTTATCTACTGAATGGACTGAGCCGCGTATTGAACTGGATGACGGGGGCCTGATCGGCAAGGAAACAGCTTCGATGCAGCAGTGGTTCATACTTCACACTTACTCAGGTCATGAGAAGAAAGTGCGCGACAGCCTGAAAGCTCGCGTGCGGGATACTGATCTGGAAGCGGAAATTACTGAAGTGCTGGTCCCTACCGAGACCGTCGTCGAGATGCGTGGGAACAAGCGGATTGAGTCGACCCGCATGTTTTATCCGGGCTACGTCCTGGTTCAAATCGAATGTGACGAGCGCGGGCATATTCCCGACAACGTTTTTCACATGATTAAGTCTACGCCGAAGGTGACTGGCTTTGTGGGTGGGCACAATCCGACGCCATTGACGCCGCAGGAAGTGGATCAGATTGTCCATAACGTGACCGAGGCAGCGGAGAAACCGAAGCCGAAATTCTCGTACGCATCCGGCGAAACGGTGAGAATCAAGTCGGGGCCGTTTCAGAGTTTTACCGGCAAGGTAGAAGAGGTTAACGAAGACAAGTCGACTCTCAAGGTGACCGTCACGATCTTCGGCAGGTCAACTCCGGTAGAGTTGAATTTCCTGGACGTGGAAAAGGTTACGTTTGCGGAAGAAGAATGAAAGGCGGCGAATGAGTTGTGAATCGTGAATAGACGCACGCACGCGTCTCCTATTCACGATTTATCATTTACCATTCACGAGTTATGGCAAAGAAAATAACAGGCTACATCAAGTTGCAGGTTCCCGCGGGCAAGGCCAATCCGGCGCCGCCCATCGGTCCGGCACTGGGCCAGCACGGCGTCAACATCATGGAATTCTGTAAGGCGTTTAATTCCAAGACGGCGCAAATGGATCCGGACCTGAAGATTCCTGTGGTGATTACCGTTTATGCGGATCGCTCGTTTACGTTTGAGACGAAGACGCCACCCGCTGCAGATCTGTTAAAGAAAGCCGCGGGCATCGCGAAGGGTTCAGGGAAGCCTAACCGCGAAAAGGTGGGGACGATTTCGGCGGCTAAGATTGAAGAGATCGCGAAGGCGAAAATCCAGGATCTGAATACGACTAGTTTGGCGTCCGCGATTAAGACGATTTCAGGCACGGCTCGGCAGATGGGTCTAACGATTGAGTGATTGCTGAATTCGGACTGCTGATTAGTTTGCTGCATCCGAATCGCATTTGAGAGGGAGAGATAGGAAGAGAGCACCAAGTGGAGTCGCTATTCAGCGTTCCGCAAGCTGCAATCGGGAGTCTCGCATGAACCTCAGGAGTTAAGTAATGAAGAAGCATGGTAAGAAGTACAGCGCCGCTGCTGAAAAAATAGAGGCTGGGCGCAAATACAATCTCGAAGAGGCTGTATCGAAGGTCAAGGAGATTGCTTTCGCAAAGTTTGACGAAACGGTCGAGCTGACCATGTGGTTGGGAGTGGATCCACGCAAGGCTGACCAACTCGTCCGCGGCACGCTCGTTTTACCTCACGGCCTAGGTAAATCCAAAAGCGTTCTCGTCATCGCCCAGGGCGACAAGATCAAGGAAGCCGAAGAGGCCGGCGCTGATTTTGTCGGCGGCGAAGACATGGTTGACAAGATCAAGGGAGGCTGGACAGATTTCGATGCTGTCGTTGCCACACCTGACATGATGCGACTTGTGGGCGCGTTGGGAAAAATTCTCGGCCCCCGCGGCTTGATGCCAAACCCCAAGACCGGCACCGTCACCTTTGACGTGAAGACAGCCGTGAAAGA
>JANMVC010000466.1:0-7519 GCA_031392315.1 Pyrinomonadaceae bacterium
CTGAAGAGGTCAGGACAGCTCGCCCCTCCTCACGAAAGAGCCTTTCGGCGTAAAGATTGAAAACGTTGTTCTCCTGTTGTATCAGCTGGCGACCGGTTACAAGTTTTGAGCCACTGATGCCCGCGCTGTGGCACGCATCAATGAAGACTACAACGCGCTGGGCGCGAATCAGATGGTCCAGCGACTCCTGCAGTTCCAACATCCCCAGCGCTGTCTTGGGCATGGCGGCCACTTTTGTATCGTGCAGTATGAAATAAAGTTTTTGCGGCTCGAATGGATCCGGAGAGCCATGGCCGGCCAAATAAATAAATACCAGATCGCTGGGACCGGCTCTTGGCAAAAACCGGGTCAGGGCGTCGCGCACAGCAGCGGTCGTGGCCCCAGCGTTTTCCAGGTAGAGAATGTCTGCCGGCTTGAAGCCGCCGCCCTCAGGTTTCAACAGGAACTCGCGGATGGCCCGCGCGTCAGAATCCGCATACTCGAGATTGTTAAGCCCAGCGTCGTTAAACTCGTATTTTGAAACCCCAACGATCACCGCAAACTTTCGTCCGGAAAACCTGGTCAGGACGGGACGCGACTTGGCGCCGGACGGTCGCGCTCCAGGTTGACCGGCGATCAAGACATACGACGCGTAGTAGGATTGGTTGTCACGATCGGTGGCGCTGATCTCGACCACGTTTTTACCGGGCTGGAGACGAAACCGGGGCTTGCTCTCAAGGTCACACGTGATCACTTTGCCGTCACGGCCGGCGCGAATGTTGCCGCAGATCGTGTTCGCGGCTTCACCGTTGATCGTGGTAAAGATTTTTCCGTAGTTGATGCTATCGGCAAAGGGTTGTCGCACCGTCATCTTGATGGTTCGCAAATCCGTAGTCGGAATGTGCGACTCGACTGCGGTGATTGCTGGCCCTCCTATCTCGGGCAGTTCCAGCGCGAAGGGCGCGCGTGAAGCGGCGCGCTGAGGCGTGGTTGCTCGCGTGCGCTGTCTCACCGAGGGCGCAGTTGCCAGCAACAACAGCAGGAAGATTATCAGGGTGCGTCGAGGCTTCAATCGTCTTAGTCCATTTGCAGGAAGAATGGAGGGTGACGAGCGCTTGGAGCATCTCGTCACCCTTTCGAAAGGCTTACGGCTTGCGACGTGGCGGAGTTTTTGGCGCCGGCTCAGCCGGCGTTTGGTTGACCGCTGGCGCTGGGGAACGTGAACCTGAATCCATCCGCGTACCGATCGGATCAATTCCTCGGGTGGAAACGTTAACGGCCGGCGTTGCTGTCCAGGACATTTCGCCTGCCTCCTGCATGTAGTCGTAAATCACATCCATGTTCGGCGGTAGGACACCACCGTGCTCGCGCTGATAGATGGCCACGTAGTCTTTCAAATTGCCGACGATCTCGGGCATTTGGGAGGAGTCCTTCGTATCG
The DNA here is from genome assembly GCA_031392315.1 of Pyrinomonadaceae bacterium. GTDB lineage: Bacteria > Acidobacteriota > Blastocatellia > Pyrinomonadales > Pyrinomonadaceae > PSRF01. Next base: position 1,420 of record JANMVC010000466.1, read on the forward strand.
ATCATGGAAAGAGCGCGATATAGATAAGGCTCGGCGATCACACGTCGCTTATCCAGTTGAATGGCCAGGGCGAATTCGCTCAGTGCCCTTAGCTTCTCTTGCGGAGCGCGGGCTGTGAGCTTTAAGACTTTGCCGTAGTAGTAATGGGCGTAGGGATCGTTTGACCGAATTCGGAGAGAAACCTCCAGATTCTCTCGGGCCATTTTGAACATGTCGAAGTAGTAGGCGCGGACGCCGTTATCGCGGTTGATGCCGGCCATTACCGCTTCAAACTCGGCACTCGTGCCTATCAGTTCGCCAGAGTCAAGTTTAGCCTGGATTTCTGGGGCTAGAGTTCCGCCAATTGCTTTCGCGGCTGCTTCAGCTCGGCCGCCCGCGTTGCGCGAAGGATCCAGAGTCTTGCCGAGAGCCAGGTTGCTTGAGCCAACATTGGGTCTTTGCACTGCGTTGCCGTTGCCAATCAGCGATTTGACCTGTTCTTCACGCTCATTCAGGCGATCTTTACTCGCGATGAAGCCTAGCCGCACGCGTGGATCGAGATCAGACGTGCGTCGCAAATTTGCGTAAAACTTGGGCACTTCGCGAGCATCATAATTTCGGTCGAGCATATACTTCAGTCCGAGTTGGTCCGCTTCATCTTCCTGCAAGCGATCCCATGAATTGAGGGCGTTGGGCATCCACAGTTTGGTTATGGTCGGCGCAATAGCTGCGGCCATATACATGGTGTTGATTGCGGTTTGTGCCGAGGCACCGCTCGCGCCCACGATTCCTCCAGCGGCAACCGAAATGAGCGCTCCAATCAGAGCTCGTTTCCTGGCTTGCTTTTCGTTGTAAGCTGGAATCCCCTGCGCAACCAACATGTCCTCTTTCCAGTGTTCCCTTTCGATGTGTCCAATCTCATGGCCCAGCACGTAGGATAACTGGGCTTCATTGTCGATGACTGAGAGCAAGCCAGAGGAGACGTAAACTGTGCCGGTCGAGAGTGCCCGTGACTCGGGAATGGGATTGAGAATAATCCGGAACGTGTAAAGTCGATTTGAGCCGGCAGGAACCAGCGACTGCCCGACCCGATTCACATAATCCTGGGCCAGCGGATTGTCATATAGTGCGTACTCCACCCGCAGCTTATCGCCGTCGCGAGTAACCTGCTGGTGTGCCGGATTGCGCGTGTTGACGTAATAGGCATGCTCACTATGCTCGCGCTGAGTCTGAAGGTAGGCCTCTTCCACGGCATCCCGAAACTCAGCGTCCTTCAGATATTGCTCAAGACTAAATTTCTTGATCTTTTGATATTCCTTTTCCTCTTTGGAAAGCTTGGGCTTGTCGTCCTTCTTGGCATCATCCTTATCCTTGGATTTTTCTTTTTTGTCTTGGGTAACGGTTGTGTGGCGAGCAGTCTCCCTGGTTCGCGCCAGGACCGCAGCGGGCATAACGCTCGTAGCGAGCAAGGAAAACAACAAGACAGCAGCGAGCCATGAGTAACGGGAATGATTGAACATGCGAACACTCCTTTTGCGCGGAAGAGTGGTTGGCATCGCGGCAAATGCCAAACCGACATGATACGAGGAAGTCCGGTTGCCTTTTAGCCGATTCAGGTCACATGAGCAGCGCGACCGAGGCTCGCGGAAGTGTTTAAAGCGCGCATAATCTATGTCCACAACAATGATTAAGTCAACGATTTTTCAGCAGATGTAAGGGTCGGGGACGTAGCGCAGCCGGCGGTGGGTTCGCTGAGTTTGGTGGGAACCAGCGGTCAAGCGTTAGGAGCAGGCTGCGCAATTGCAGAGTGACTTTGAAGTAACTGAGATCGTAGGCTAGTATCAGATCGAACAAGGAGAACTATGGGCAATCATTTCATCAAGGTTCAGGATTCAGGGGCGGTTGACGATCTCATAGCACGTGCGAATGGACGGCCGACGGTCATCTTCAAGCACAGCTTAACCTGTCCGATTAGCGCGGCTGCTTATGATCAGATGTCGCGATTCGAGGGCGAGGTGGCCTTGATTGAAGTGCAGGTGGCACGCGAGCTATCGAAGGAAATTGAGGAGAAGCTGGGTGTACCGCACGAGTCGCCGCAGGTGATCGTGCTAAATAAGGGCCAGGTGGCGTGGAATGCTTCCCACTTCAAGATTACTGCCGACGCTGTGACGGCGGCGGTGCGGGCGGCGGGCCAGCAGCAGTAGGCACCAGAAAGCAGCGGGCAGGATGCCTGCGCTCCCGGCGTAAAGATGATCACTACTACTGAGCGACGTGGGCCGGCGATTGAGCCGCGTGAGATCAAGCAGGAAGGCGAAGCTGGACTGCGCATCACCTGGGGCGACGACTGCGTCTGCGTCTATACTGCTGCTGAACTACGGCGTGCTTGCCCCTGCGCGCAGTGTGTAAATGAATGGACAGGCCAGCGGGTATTAAAGCCTGAGGCAGTCTCCGACGAACTCACGATCGGGGATCTAAGTGTTGTAGGGCGTTACGCGCTCAATTTTCGCTGGAGCGATGGACACGAGACGGGCATTTACAGTTTTCGCTATCTGCGGGAACTTGGCGATCGATAAACTATTGTGACGACCGACGACTGACGACCGAGGACCGAGGACGGATAACTGACGACTTGCTACTGGGTGACTGTATGAACGAACAGGACTTCTTTAATGAAAAGCAGGAGCTGAAAAAGGCGACCTTTAGCTGTCCGCATTGTCGCTCGCGCGACGAGTATGACGTGCGTTGGTTGAAACGAACCAAGAAGGCGAGCCCTCCGCGCGGCGGCAACGAGCAGGACCGCGCGCGGTTTCAGAAATCGCGCGACTACATGGTGCGAATTGACGATATGTTGGCATGCCGGAGTTGCCGCCGCCGCTTCGATATTCCAAGTTCGCAGTCGGTGGTGTTTATCTAGCTGGCCAGAACGGCAGTGTCGCGAGAATTATTTGAAGGGGCGCCAATCGTGGGTGCCCCTTTGTCTTACCTGGGCATTCTTCGCAGTCGTTTATCCCACCTTCGGCCGCAGACTCTTATTCAGGCAAATAGTCAGGTAAAGTCGCAAAATTAGTTCACCTGAAAGGTTGCACTGACAAGTCCTTCGCCGGTTCCCACTACTAATCTCCAAATCGCGCCGCATAATCGAAGAGTTGAGTGGCTCAGGCTTTGCACCCAGAGCAGCGGAAAGATTCGATCAAAGGCAAGAGGAAACCTCGATCTGTGATGCAAAACGAAGAATTCGCTGGAGCCAGCAAAACCAATAACTCATTTTTGTCGCCGCTCGAGCGACGCCTCGCGCCTTTCGTGTTGCCGAGAATCCCTGCGTGGCTGGAAACTTATCACCTGACGATGCTCACGCTCGTTTGGTCGCTCCTGATTGTCTTGTTTAGTTTTATGGCGGCGACAAATCTGCGCTGGCTGTGGGCGGTGTCGGCGATGATTGCGCTGCAATGGGCGACGGATCATTACGACGGCAAGATTGGGAAGTATCGCAACACCGGGCTCGTCAGGTGGGGCTACTACATGGATCACCTGCTCGACTATTTCTTCCTCTGCTCGATCCTCATCGGCTACTCGTTTATTCTGCCGGAGAGCTCGCGCTTCCAACTGCTGCTGATGCTTGCGCTGTTCGCGGCTTACGACTTCAGCACCTTCCTCGCTTTTGCGGCGATGGACAAACTTCAGATCAGTTACCTCAAATTCGGACCCACGGAATTTCGGTTGGCGCTGATTATTATTAACGGCCTGCTTGTGTCGTTTGGCACCAAACACATGATCGGCGGACTGAAGTGGGTCAACGCGGGCGCGGCGGTTGGCTTGTGCGTGCTTGTCTACACGACGCAGAAGAAAATCTGGCGGATCGATATGGGCGGCAAGGAATCGCCGCAGATGATCACCGTAAAGCCAATGACTGAGAAACCATACGCAGCACCCAAAGAGTGTACGTATTAGTTTCAACCTGCATTTTCCGGCGTTTCGCTAACGGCGCCGGATGCGCTTTGCGACAACGACAAGGTGCCGGCGGCGGCCGTGCAAAGTGGCAGTAAGGAGCCAACAAAGCCGGCGGATCAGAACCTCGCGGCGACCGCTTCCTTTCGTGGCTTGGCTTTTGCAAGGTGACTAATGCTGGAAAAAATGCAAGACTGTAGGTACCAAACGTTCCTTACAGCGACCGAGAGCCAATCCAGAATCACGGAACTCTTCTCCAGCAAGATCGTTTAATTGAGACAAGTAAACAGTAAAGGGCCCATTAGTGGGTGTAGAAATGTCAGAAAAGAAAACAATAAGAGTAATCAAGAAGGACGAGCGGACGCGTAAGCAGAAGCCCGTTCCCAAGGAAGCCACGCCGCGCCAGACCGCGCGGGAAATGGTTCAAACCGTCACCAATTGGGTTAATGAGCTTCAGCAGAAGCGCCGCGTCGAAACCGCCAACGCCATCAAACTGATGCTGCCGGAAAGCCCTCGCGCCAGCGAAGCGTAGACCCAACTCCCGAAAGCACCAACCTGCAAATCTGAGAGACAGCAACTAGCGTTGCTTGCGGCTCCTTTGCGTGCCTGCAGTGAGCAGTTGAAACCGCAAAGATTCGCCAAGATTCGCAAAGGTGAACAGGACTTCCGCGTCCAGCGCGCTTGGGATTGACACTCCCTCGCGCTGGCGATAGCTTTCCCGCATGCCAACTCCGAACTCTGCCCTTGAACAAAACGTCCCTCGCGCTTTCTTGCGAGAAGCGCGCTCGTTTCTGCGGGACGAATATCTGCCAAAAATCGAACGTTGCCTTGAGCAACTTGCAGACGAGCAAGTCTGGTGGCGTCCGAATCCTGAGTCGAACAGCATTGGCAACCTGGTGCTTCATCTCTGCGGCAATGCGCGCCAATGGATCGTCTGCGGCTTGGGAGGCGAACCTGATGCACGCGAGCGCCAATCGGAGTTTGATGAACGCCGGATTATCGTGCGCGATGAATTGCTGACGCGCCTCAGGACGACAATTGCAGCAGTGGACCAGACGCTGGCAAGCTTTGATGAGGGGCAGTTGCTGGCGACTTATCCCATACAGGGAACTGAAGCGACTGCGCTGGCAGCTATCTTTCATGTGACCGAACACTTCTCAATGCACACTGGGCAGATAATCCTATTGACCAAGATGTTGGCTAATCACGACCTGGTCTTTTACGACTTCTCAACCGGTAAGCCGGTCCACACCTGGCACAAGCCGCAAGGCTGACAAGAGTTCAAGAGCTTCTTCGTGTCGCTTGACGCTGCTTCGTGAATTGCCTGCTCGCAAAAAATTGACTTACGATTCAGTCTTCATTTTGGTCTTTCAAAACTTCGCCTCTAGCGTTTAAGATAGAAACACTTGTTAGCCTAAAGATGACAAGGCAGGAATGCCAGTCTTACTTTGAAGCCGAGGAGATCCTAACCTGAATGACTTACGTCGTTGCTGAACCCTGTGTGAACTGCCGCTACACTGATTGCGCGCTCGTCTGTCCGGTTGAAGCATTCCACCTCGACGACGACATGCTGCACATCAATCCGGAGACGTGCATTGACTGTGACGCGTGTGTTCCGGAATGCCCGGTGGAGGCGGTCTTCGCCGAAGCTAATGTGCCGCCCGAGTGGGCCCACTTCACACAGATGAATGCGGAAAAAGCGTTGAGCGGTTTACCGACGATCACGGCCCGGCTGGATCCGCTTTGTGAATCGGTAGCGCATTAGCAATAGGCTAGAAATGAAAAAAGGCACGAAGCGCATGCTGGGCGGGATTGCATTGGCCGCCGGTGCGCTAGGCGCGGCGGGCGCGTTCATCAAGAAAAGCAAACGCATGGGAACTAAACCACAACGAGCAGCGACGGAGAATGTTTGGGCGCGTCCCGGAATGACGGTTACGTTTCGCGCCGAGTTAATGCCAGGCCGCGACCGGGAAGCGAGGACCGCACGAGTAAAAGAGTTATTGCCTAGTGGCCGAGTTTTGCTGCACGAAGATGCTGGTGAGCACTCGCAAAATGAGTTTGACGCGATTAGGTAGTCCGACTAAGCTAACTGAACGGCCACCCGGTCGCTACCGCTCCCGGTACTGACAATTCCTACCATTCATTAATCTTGCCGGATTCCATCACGCCCAGTCCC
>JANMVC010000542.1:0-12350 GCA_031392315.1 Pyrinomonadaceae bacterium
TGTTCAGGCTCCACGGTATGCCAAACGAAATGGCCGGTACGGTGGATTTCAGTAAAGGAAATGATGGCCAAGCGAGGGTGCGTTTCCTGCAGCAACTCCAGTGCAAGTTTCCCTCTTAGCTTGATACCTTCCAAACAAGCGGAGGTCAACTTTTGCAGGTTTTCGAGATCAGTGGGTCCGTCGGTCTTCAGCCGATCAAAAGAAAGCGCATGCGGCGGTGACTTTGAAACCAGAGCATTAATTCGTTCCGGCGCTACCTGAATGTGTCCCTCGATCACATCGTGTGCGGCCCACTCGGAAATCTCGAAGCCCCCGTCGAGATCGTTGAGACCTATCATTGGCATAAAGGGCAGGTCGAGGATTCCGATGGTCGTACCCTCTTCCGCAAGAGCTTGCCAGAAAGGAGTCAAGTCACGACCTTTGTAACGGCTCAGAGTCATGTCGGCTGGATGCCAGCACCATTCGCCATGAATGCCATGGATACTCGGTTCCTTGCCAGTGATGAAAGTTGGCCATATCGAGCCACTGCCGATGTTTGAGGGCGCTGCGACTTTGATCCAACTGCCCTCCGCCAGCAGAGACTTAAGCACCGGCAATTCATCGTGCTCGATCATCTGGCGCATCAACTTCGGTTCCGCCGCATCAATCACGACGGCCAGGACCTGCGAATTGCTATTTTGACTCACGCAATAGCTCCTGCGGGTTAACCCAGGTTCGTTCAGCGGCAGACAGCAGGCATGCTTCAACTAGCGCCATGGTTTGTAGATTATCTCTTCCACTCGAAGTCGGTACTTCGCCGTTGAGCAAGGCGCGCTCGAGTTGGTCGAGAAGAATTCGTTCTTCTGAGATTTTTCTTGGGCCGCGTCTCACGATTCGAGGCAGCTTCCCCTTTTCGCAGAGCAGCAACCAGCGCTGGAAGACGTGAAGCGTGGCCCGCTCTCCCACAAAGCGCGCATAGAACTCCTGCCCACGCTCAAAGAATTCATGTCCACTCGATTCGTAAGTGGCGGAGTAAAAAACGCGCGCTTCGTCTTCCATCAAAATCATCGCCTGAAACGATGCGCCGCCGGGAAGGTGTCCCCAGGGCGCCGTAAAACTATCAGCCCACACGCCCGTCGCTTCTTTGTCGAGGATGAACCGGATTACATCCAGGTGATGTACGCCCATCCCCCAGAGTACGCTGTTTGGAAGTTTGGCCAGGGATGCAGCCATCTCATGCGGCACGCGGTAATACTGCATTACTACCATGCCGACATTTCTAAGTAGTCCCTCCTGGATGAGTCGTCTTGCGGTGCGGAAGGATCGCATATAGCGATAGTTTTGTGCGACCAGCAGGGGAGTGTTAGTCGCTTCAGCAAGTGAAACAAGCTTCACGGCTTCGTTGAGACATAGCGAGAACGGCTTTTCCACCAGCACGCCGATCTTTCGAGAGAGCGCTGCTTCGCATGCAGACACATGGCGGTCGGCGGGGGTAGCAACGATGACTGCCTGGCACGCAACCTGGTCCAACGCCTGTTCCAGATTCGGGAAGCGGTGCCGAGCAGAAATCTGTAGCTCTGCACCAACGCTCTGAAGAACCGTTGGCTCAGTCTCGACACACGCTGCCAATTCATAAGCTGGCGAGGCTCTGACTTCGCGGACCCAATCCTGACCGCGCCCGCCGAGTCCGACGATGGCTATTTTGATCGCCATTCGTAAGGTCTCCCATCGTTCACTCGCAGGCCGGCCAGAAAATCGCGAACACGGATGGACGATCGCAGGAAGAATCGCAAACTAGGCGGGCTAACATCGCCCCAAATTGCCGAAGCCAGAATCATTAACGTCTTGGGATTCCATCGCAGCGACTTCTTCGCAAGCATGGGTTTAAGCAACATTGGCGGGTTGCCCGCCCACAGCCGCATCGCTCCGAGCATGTAAAAGGCCGCCATCTCGTGGCCATTTTCCGTATGATTCAGGGTGACTGCCCGAGCGCCGTTTAAGAGCGTGGCATTTCGCGAGTGGTATCGATAATGATAGAGAACGTCGGGGAGCGTGACTACGCCTCCGCCAGCCGACATTCTCGAAAACAAGTCTTGATCTTCACCGCCTTCAGCGTCGACCGAGTAACCACCGACCTGGTCAAAAACATTCCGGCGAAACATTACCGAACCATGGGGAAATGGGATGTATGCGGAACGGCGTAGAAGCCTCCAGCGATCGCGCGGACGTACCTCGCGGCCCATTTCATCAATTCCGACGCAGAGCGTACCCACGACGGCCACCTCGGGTCGGCTGTCAATAGTCTCCCATTGACGCCGGAGCCGGTCGGGATGCGAAATGTCATCCGCATCCATGCGCGCCACAATGGCCGCGCGCGCCTTCGACACCACCGCGTTGGAACTGCCAGAGAGTCCGAGGCATTTTTCGCTCTTGAAAAGCCTGATGCGGCTGTCCTTTCTAGACCATTCTTGCAGCGCTTCCGTCGAGCCGTCGGTAGACGCATCGTCAAGTATCACAAACTCAAACTCCGTCCAGGTTTGTTCGAGAATGCTGCTAATACTCTCCTCAAGGAAAGGAAGCGCGTTGTGTACGGGCATAACAACGCTAATTAAAGGGGTCCCCATCAGAGTCGTCAGTTTTTATCTGCAGGATTTTGAGTTCAACTTCAGGAGCAGAGTCTAGCGTTAGGCGTCGATAATCGCTAATCCAGACCTGGGGTAAGGCAGTCGCCTGCAAGTTTGATTGACCGCTTCGCGACAACCGGCCAATAAATTCTCCCGGACTTCATGAACAGCTTCGGTTTCGGTCTGCAAATCAATCAAATGTTTCCGGGCTGGACTATCCGGGCTGGACTAAGCGGTCTGTACACTGGCAGCCGCAAAGATGTTACGTTTAGGGAATCAATGACACGAACGACGCCAGCGCTCATCGCAGCGAATGACTCTTACGGTAGCTTTTGGTCTGATCCGCGAAGCCCCGGGCGCTTACTCGTCGTCGCGGCGATCTTCCATTTAGTCGTAACCATCAGCGTCTACGCGCTGGGGCGTTCTGCGGCCTTGCCTGGCACCTTTGACGCTAATGGAATCGCGACTTCATTCGCCTCTGATGGAACATCGTATCGCGAGCAGGCTGCTAAGTTAGCCGACGAACTGGCGCAGGGCCAAATCCGCAACTGGCTAAGCGATCGCTCCCTGCTTCATATCAAGCTTTACTCGATTTCCTTTGCGCTTCTCGGACCCTGGTTTGGCTCAAACATCCTGAGCGCCGAACCACCCAACGCTCTCTGCTACCTTGCTATCCTCGTCCTCGTCTTTAACCTGGGCCAGGAGGTCTTCAACCGGCGCGTCGGTTTGATTAGCGCAGCAACGGTTGCGTTATGGCCGACGTTCCTGCTCCACACGACCCAGCTGTTAAAGGATCCTTTGTTCGTCGTCGGGCTGCTCGCGTTCATTCTCGTTATCGTCCGATTGCTTAATCGCAGTTTTTCGTGGCCCAAGGCAATCTTGACCGGGGCGTTGGGAGCCTTTTTGGCCGTCTTCATCTGGTTTGCGCGGGAAAGTATGGAGGAACTGCTGCTCGCGATAATGGTGTTAGCGGCTGGAGTGATGATCCTCAAGCAGTTTTGGGAAAGAGACTTCCAGAAGGCAAATCTTGTCGCGCTGGCCGTAATGTCGGTCGCGACCGTAGGCATTACGCTAATAGATGCGAAGTCTCCTACACGCCAGGCCCCTGGCGGTTTCGCAGGGATGATCGATCGACAGAATCCCCTCAGTGACGAACTTGCCGCACTCGAAGCCCTGCAATCTCAATCGCGGAACCCGATCGTATGGGTTGCGGCGCACGTTGGAAGAGCGCGAGTTGGGTTTGTCATTGAATTCCCAAACGCAGGTTCCAATATCGATAGCCACGTTCATCTAACCACCGCGGCGGATGTCATTAGGTACGTTCCTCGCGCGGCAGCGATCGGATTCTTTGCGCCCTTTCCAAATATGTGGCTAACATCCGGTAGCCAAGTCGGTTCCGCCGGCAGGTTACTGAGCGGGATTGAAACGCTCATGATGTATTTGGTCGAGGGGTTGGCAATTGTGGGACTTTGGAGCGCTGGGCGCGGACAGCGAAGATACTCTGCGTGGTTACTTTTGCTGATTGCAGCGACGGGAATGATTTTGCTTGGGCTCGTGGTAGTGAATATCGGCACGCTGTATCGTTTGCGCTATGTCTTTCTAATCTTGCTGGTACTTCTGGCAACGGAAGGAGCCGGCCACGTTATTGCATGGTTCAAGAAGAAGCGATCGGTCAGTACAGCTATAGTGGTGGACGCTTAGAACGTCGACGAGACGCGGGTCGCAACACAGATTGAGTTAGAGCCTCCGGCCAAGCATGCGCATCCATCACTTTTATCCACGAACAAAAAATATTGGCGACCACTTCGTTCAGCTAGGGATCGAACGAATGGTCCGCCGGATCGTTCCTAATGCCTCGTTTGAACTTTTCAATATAAATAGCAGAGGTGGGGACGAGTCTTCTTTTGGCCTGACGCGATCCACCGTTGAGCGTGCCAACAGGGAAGCGGATCTGATTATCGTCGGCGGTTCGAATCTGTATGAAGGTAGCTTACGTTGGCGTTGGGGAGTCCATCTGGAACCGGACGCCCTGAAGAATCTTCGCGTGCCGTTATTCCTGCTGGGTATTGGCTCGGGCTCAAACTTTCTTTCGCCCATGCATCAACCCTCAAGCCGGGCCACAAGAGAGATCAAGTTGCTGAATGACTACGCGAGGTTTTCCGGCGCCAGAGATGTCATCACCCATGACTGGTTGCGACAACTGGGTATCTCGAAAGCTGAACTCACGGGAGACCCAGCGACGTTTATTTTTAACCAGCCTCACCGGAATAGTCAGGAAGGGCACATCTTGCTTGTCATGCCACCACGGCGGTTCTGGACCAGCAAGCGTCAATTCTGGAGTGTTCATCTGCGCGGTCGGGCAATGTTCAGGGCCCTGGTCGGGTTAGCGCGGCAGCTACAAGCAGATGGTCACAAGGTTGTGATCGCATGTAATGACCCGTTGGACGTGCCTCTGGCAAGCTCACTGTTTGACGGCTGGCTGCCCGGCGGCGTGGTTTGTCCCGAAACTACCGAGGAATATTTCCAACTTCTGCGTGCTTCCCGCGCTGTCGTGAGCGGACGGCTACACACGGCGGTGGTGGCGTTTTCCATGGGAATCCCTTTTCTGCTGCTGGACTCAGATCAACGTACACATGGCTTTGTCAGGACCTATCAACTTGAACCGTGGTCAATTTCGCCGTCGCTGCGGGACATGGAAGCTCGTCTCAGAGAACACACGGAAAGAGTATTGTGCGAGGGGGCTGGACAGTTGTGGCAGCCGTTCATTGAGAAAAGGGACGAGATGTGCGCGCGATCTATGGAATTTCTGAGGGAAGCGCTGAAACTCATCAGCTGAGCAGCGAACTTGTTTTATGTTCAGCTTGGGAACGCCATCCTCACCGCGTCGCCAAACTCTTCGTGCGGAGGGGCTGCCAATTGATGCTGGTTTAACTTTCTTGCTTCGTCAGGTTATGCTGGATCTTCAATTAAGGAGAACCAGGGAGAAGAATTAAGTTGCCAGTGCTTCACAACCTTCGGCTCGCTACCAGAGAGTCACCAGCGGTCCACAAGCCAATCAAAATCATGTACATCATCAATGACCTCTCCATCGGGGGCGCTGAGATGATGCTCTACAAGCTGCTCACGGAGACCGACCGAGAGCGCTTTGAACCGATCGTGCTCTCTTTAATCGATCGCGGTGCGTTGCGGGAACGGATTGAAAAACTGGGAATCGCGGTGCACTCCGCCGGGATGAAGCCTGGCTTACCGTCGCCAATGGGATTGTGGCGTTTGATCCGACTGATGCGCCGAGTCAAACCCGATTTGATTCTGGGCTGGATGTATCACAGCTGTCTCGCCGCTCAAATAGCCCGATTATTCCTGCCTCAGCATACCCCGATAATTTGGAGTATCCACTATTCAATAAGTTCGCTGGCTTCGGAAAAGAAGTTGACTGCTGCCGTCATTAGAATCTGCTCGCTTCTTTCCAAACTGCCGGCTCACCTCATCTTCGTTTCTCGGGCAAGCCAATCACAGCATGAGCCGTTGGGTTACTGTCTTGACCAGAGTTCTGTGATTCCAAACGGAATCAATGAGACGGAGTTTATTCCATCGAGCGATGCCCGTTCGTCAGTGCGTTCAGAGTTGGGATTAGCGGATGACGCCCTGCTCATCGGTATTACTGGCAGGTATCATCCGATGAAAGATTACGCCAACTTTCTGAAGGCTGCTGAACTGATCTCAACGAAGCACCCAGAGATCCAGTTCTTGTTGGTTGGACGAGGAGTAGATCAGGAGAATCAGGAGTTGCTTCGCCAAATTCGGGAACTGGGGCTTGAACGCCAAACTCATCTTTTGGGTGAGCGCAACGACCTACCGCGTCTCGCCGCTGCTTTGGACATATTTTCTCTCGCTTCCGCATATGGCGAGAGTTTTCCAAATGTTATTGGCGAAGCCATGGCTTGCGAGGTTTCCGCTGTAGTTACAGATGTGGGCGATGCCGTGTTGATTGTCGGAGACGCCGGCAAGGTAGTTCCGCCACGCGACCCTGGCGCGCTAGCCGGCGCCTGGAAAGAGATTATCGATATTGGCCCGGAAGGCCGGAGGGTGCTGGGCCGGGCCGCTCGCTCAAGGGTGATCGAACACTTCACGCTCAAATCAGTGGTGGCGCGTTACGATGCCTTGTATGAGACCGTGCTGGCAAACGAAGCGCCCGAAGAGTTCGCGTTGCCGACTCCGTCCACAGCGGTGCGGATCCCAAACTTGGGCGCTACGGTCGATGACGCCGCCGCTCGATAGTTTCACCTAGTCTTTGCGGGAGCATCTTATGTCCTTTGCTTTAGACCCGGTTAAGAATACAAACCACATTCTGGAGCCCTCGGCGGCGATATGTGATTTTGAGATTCTCAACCTGAAGAACACCAATCATCTTAGCCTTGAGCCGTTTCCACATGTGGTTCATCATCAGTTCATAACGCCTGAGTATTACGTCGATTTACGCCATTCGTTTCCAACTTGTCCGCCCAGCACTGGCCCCACCGGGTTTTCACTCTACTGGGGCGACGAAGCCTACACTCGCCTGCTTCAGGAACAACCGACCTGGCAAGCTTTATTCAACACCTTTCACAGTCAGCAGTTTATCGACTGGGGCAGGGAACAGTTTGCTCAGGTTTGGGAAGATGCGGGCTGCAAAATCGACCTGTCAGCGGCGCGTTACGTTCCTTATCGCGAAGACCGCATCGACAAAGAGCGGGCGACGCTCCGAAAAGTTGAGCATGAGCCGCACGAGTTGTGGGTGCGAATGGACATCCATCAGGGGCAGTTGGGATACAACCGGGGAGTTCACGTCGACCATGCGCGCCGCCTCATCTCGATGCTCGTCTACATGTGCGATCACACGGAGAACGAGATGAACGGCGGCGAGCTTTTTCTCCACAGCAGCTCGCGGCGACGGTCGGGTGACCAGCCTGAGCGGATAACTCCGCGCCACAATCTGATGGTTGCGTTTCCCTGCACCGCGCAGTCGAATCATTCCGTTTCCAGAATTACTTCGATGGGTGTCCCGCGCAACTATATTCAGGTGCACATTTCCAGCTCAGTCGACATCTGGCCCAGGGAACCTGCTCCGTGGAACTGGCGACGAAAACTCGGGAATCTAAGACGACGGATTATCGATTGATAAGCAAAGGGAACCAGCTATCGTTCTTGCAAAGTTCCTGACCGATCATCTCGCCAGCGAGACGATGCCCGAGCTCGTTCCAGTGTCCTGTTCCCCGCGCATCTCCCGATCCATGAACGAAAACTTTGTTCCGGCTGGCATACTCCGCAACAGCTGGCGCGAGATTCAGAACTCGGAATCCCTCCCGATCGCCCAGGGCCTTGATTCGTTGTTCAGGATAGAAGAGGTTTTGAACGCCAAGGCGTCTCATGAACTCGTGACGAACATCTGAATCAGGATGTACTTGAATTCCCATGCTTCCAGTCACCACGAGGAAATTCGCCCCGCGAGCTCGAACCTCGTCGCGCATCTGCACAACTAGCCGTTCGGTTACCCGCCAGGCATCTTGCCACTCCTGTGTCACCGGTTCGCGATAGACTTCACTGTCCAATCCAGGCTCATGCAACGACCCGATTCGCTTTTCGCGTTCCGCTGCGCTGGACGGTGATTGATACGCTTCACGGACGGCATAGAAAAGTCCCAGTAGGCGCACGTGATGTTGCATCCAACTGAATCCCCTGCCAATAAACGACTCCTGGATGCGAAACGTTAGGGTGCGATTTCGAGTGGCAACCAGTGAATCGTCCCGCGTTAGTTTTCCATCCTGAAAGACGAAATAAGGTAGAGGTTGGTTGGCGTATTCATTGAGCTTCCGCGAATTATCCCTGACGTCGTTACCTGTGGTCACCAGCAAGATTATGCAATCCGGCGCATATTGCCAGACGCGATCTTGCAGAAGGATCAATTCGCGAGCGGTTGAGAAACCGGAAATGCCAAAACTCAACACTTCAACATTTGGTTTCGCAGATTGAGGGCAATCCTGAAGCTTGCGTTCTATCACCGGCCAGAAGGCCTTTTCGAGAGGCACCTGAAACGCCTCCACATAAGAATCCCCGAGGACGGCAATCCGATAGGTGCCGGGAGGCTTTGCGATGTGGTGTTCCCGATCGCGGAACCCATGACTATTAATCTTGATGTAGGTGAGTCCTTCTCTTTGCCACCAGCCCTCCGCATTCGGCCGGAGCGAGTAACCAACCTCGCGGTCGGCCACGTAGGGATTAAAGTAGGTAAAACCGGAGACCCGCAGGCCTCCCTCGGCAATCAAGAGCGCCGCAATCACAGCACCAAGGCTCATGACTAGCTTTGCGGCTCGCGAGCCTGAGCCAGGAACTGGCCGCCGCCGTGGCTGAGGGGCTGATTTGGGGCTGCCAGTCATAGGACCTTACTTGCGCGGGTCTGCGGGAACGGGCCTATTGTCAGTTTCCGAATCTGTGCCGGTTTGTTCGCCAAGCACGACGCGCACATTATGATTTCCACCGTCGTCCGCTAGGGTAACCGCGCCGTCTATTTGAATTAAGCCGTCAAGTTCAACGGTCGCGACGCCCTGGCTGATGCCGAGAGGGTTTTCCACCTTGATGCGATACATGGTTGAGCCGCGCCGATAGTTGATTTCGTATTCGCGCCACCAGCGAGGAATGCAGGGGTTGATCTGCAATTTCGAACCTCGCAAATTGAAGCCGATGATCGATTCAAGTCCGGCGCGATACATCCAACCGGCCGAGCCTGTGTACCAGGTCCAGCCGCCGCGGCCCGTGTGCGGCGGCACTGCATAGACATCGCCCACCGCTACATAGGGTTCTACTTTGTACTTATGCAAGCCGGCGCGTGTGGAGGAGTGGTTCACTGGATTCAAAAGCGAAAACAACTCGCCGGCACGTTCGCCGTCGCCAAGAATTGCAAAAGCGATCAAGGTCCAGAGCGCGGCGTGAGTGTATTGCCCGCCATTCTCGCGGACGCCGGGTACATAACCTTTGATGTAACCGGGATCGAGTTTCCCTTTATCGAAAGGCGGCGTGAAGAGGATCACCAAGCCGTCGCCGCGGCGGATCAAATATTCTTCAACTGCCGCCATCGCGCGTTGCGCGCGGTGGGATTCCGCCGCTCCGGAGATAACCGACCACGACTGCACAATTGAATCAATGCGGCATTCGTCGTTCTGCACGGAACCGAGCGGTGTGCCGTCGTCGAAGTAGGCGCGGCGATACCAGTCGCCGTCCCAGGCTTTTTCCGCCAATGCCTTTTTCAGTTTCTCTGTGTGGGCTCGATAAAGATCGCCGCGCTGTTGATCGTTTTGGCCATCGCACAACGGGGCAAACTCCACCAGCGTGGTGTAAAGAAACCAGCCTACCCAAACGCTTTCGCCCTGGCCCAGATGGCCCACGCGATTCATGCCGTCGTTCCAATCGCCGCCGCCCATCAACGGTAGTCCGTGTTCACCTACTGCCAGGCTGCGATCAAGCGCCCTGATGCAGTGGTCAAACACTGAAGCCGACTCAGCCGAAACCGCTGGTTGCATATAGACCTCATGCTGGTCTGGCTCGAGCCGTGGCTGTTCGATGAAGGGAATAACTTCGTCTAGAACGGAAAAATCGCCCGTCACGCTCGTGTAGAACGCGACGACGAACGGCAGCCACAACAAGTCGTCGGAAAAACGCGTGCGCACACCGCGTCCGCTGGGCGGATGCCACCAATGCTGCACGTCGCCTTCTTTGAACTGGTGGGCGCTGGCCGTCAGGATTTGCTGGCGCGCGATTGCCGGGCTGCTGTAGACGAGCGCCATCACATCCTGCAATTGATCGCGAAAACCAAACGCGCCGCCCGATTGGTAAAAAGCCGACCGGGCCCAAATGCGACAAGACAGAGTCTGATACAACAACCAGCGATTGAGCATCGTGTCCATCGCGGCGTCTGGCGTTTTGACTTCGACCGTTCCCAAAACTTCGTCCCAGTGGGCCAACATCTTTTCAAATGCAGCGTGAACGGCCACGGGCTCGTTGTAAGTGTTAACTATCGCCTGGGCTTCCGCTTTTGAGGCGGCTTCGCCGAGCAGAAAAGTTACTTCGCGCGCTTCGTGCGGGCCCAACTCGACGGTGATGCGCAAGGCCGCGCAGGGATCCAGTCCCGCGCCATCGCGATTGGCCAGATGTGTCCGCCGCATCGCTGCCGGATTACGTGGGCTGCCGTTTCTTCCCAGAAACTCCTTGCGATCACAAGTGGCGCTGGAGAGCTTTTCACTCGTCGCCGCGAAAGCAACGCGATCGGCAAACTCATTATTGAAGGGATTGTGCGCAAAGATCGTCGCCGTCGGCGCGTCGAGATCGGTAATCACATAAGGCGCAGAAGTTGTGCGCTGCACGCCCAGCACTAATTCGTTATAGAGCGTGATCGTCAGCTTTCGTTTCCGGTCGCCGCGGTTGCGCAAACGCAGCAGAGAAACTTTCACCGGCGCATCGAGCGGCGCGAACAAAAGAAGTTCCTGCGAAATGCCGTGGCTGGTGTGTTCAAAGACCGTGTAACCCTGGCCGTGGCGGACAATAAAAGGCTCAGGTCCGCGAATTGGCAGAGGCGTGGCCGACCAGACGGTGCCGGTATCTTCGTCGCGCAGGTAGACGATTTCACCGGGCGGATCGCTGACCGCATCGTTTGACCACGGCGTCAGCCGGTTTTCCCGGCTGTTAACTGACCAGGTGTAGCCGGCGCCAGTTTCAGTTACCTGAAAACCAAACTCCGCTTTGTTGGCAATGATGTTGGCCCAGGGCGCCGGCGTCCATTGCTCCGCGCCCAGCAGAATTACGTACTCGCGTCCGCCTTGATGGAATCCGCCCAGCCCGTTGAAGAAGGTCAACTCCGGCGGCGCGACGCTAAGTTCCGGATAAGTTTGCGACGGCAGCCGAGGCACAAACGCCGGCGGCAATGGCCCTTCAACCTGTGGCCGTTCAAGTTGATCTTCCAGCGGGCCGCGCTCGGTGACGATCACAGCGCGGGCCACAGAATGGAGCAGGATTCGATCCACTTCGGGCATCTGATCCGTGCGCCGGAGAAAAACGCCGCCCGGTTTGTCCTGCAACCCGCCCAAACCGCTGGTGCGAATCATGGCCTCCAGCTCTTTCTGGAGCGATTGCAAATACGTCGTCGGGTTGTCGTTAAGAACGACGAGGTCGATCGTCAGTCCTTTGTAGTGAAGATACTCATGACCGCGGACGATTTTCCGGACTATCGGCAGGTCCTCGGCCTTGTCGACTCGGACAACCATGATCGGTAAATCACCGCTGATACCGTAAGCCCAGAGGCTCGATTGGGCTTTGGTGTTGAGTGCGAGCACGTGCGGGCGAGGTCGCAAGGATGGATCGGAATAGACGATGCGCGCCGCCAGGCGTTGAAAAAGATGCGCTTCTTCTGCGTCTACGCCCAGGTGGCTCATTTCCACCTGCGCCTTGGTCCACGCGAGCTGCGATTCGCGCTCGAAAATGTTCGGGTCGTGATACTTGTCGGCGAGCAGCAGCGCTTCTTCACGTGTTTGCGCCACGAGAGTGCTAAACGAACAGCGCACAGTCTGGTTTGGACGAATGCGAACCCGCCGCCGCAAACTAAAAACCGGATCGAGCACCGCGCCAGTGGTGTTTGAAAGCGGGCGGTCTTCCATCACCGCCACGGGATCGGCCGGCGTGTGGCCCCGGCCCAGAAACCTGGCGCGGTCAGTTTCATATTGA
>JANMVC010000098.1:0-13105 GCA_031392315.1 Pyrinomonadaceae bacterium
CGCAGCGTAGGCCGGAGCCAGCGGCTGCACGATGTGAAACGTGCGGTAGTTGCGAATTGTCCAGGGAACCAGCGCCAGGCAAAAAGCGAGACAAAACAGCGCCCCCAGGTATGACGCCCGCGCAGATCGAAACAAGATCTCGTCGCTCTTTTTGGCAAACGAAGCGTCGCTGGCGCGCACGAGCGTGGTCACCACCAGCGTA
Source organism: Pyrinomonadaceae bacterium (assembly GCA_031392315.1). Taxonomy (GTDB): domain Bacteria; phylum Acidobacteriota; class Blastocatellia; order Pyrinomonadales; family Pyrinomonadaceae; genus PSRF01. The sequence continues at coordinate 203 of JANMVC010000098.1, forward strand.
ATTCCGACGGCCGCGGCGAAGAGTCCGGCGTCCGGTCGAAACATGACTGCGACGCCGCCAAGCAGGCCCGTTGCGCCCCACCACAATCCGACGTTCCGCGGCGTCCTTGCTTTGAACGCGAGGGTCGCAGTCAAACACATCGCCAGCGAAAAAAAGATCGTGAGTGTTTCCGGCAGAATGGTCGCCACGTAGATCGCTGTAAACGGACAAAAAGCGGCCAGCGCCAACGCAGCGATTGAGGTACGGCGTTTCCGCCTTTGCTCCGGTTCCCAGAGAAACGCTATCAAAGCAATCAGTGCGCAGGAGAGCGTATCGAAGAGCGCCTGCACGAGCCGCACCGCCGTATTGTCATCGAGTCCAAAGAGGGAATAGACGCCGGCGAGAAACAGCGGATAACCGGGCAGCCGGATTAACGATGGCTCAAAAGGCGGTTCGATTACAGGGGAGTAAACGCGATGCTCGATGAGGTTGCGGGCAAGTTGAGCGTAGACCTGGCTGTCAACCGGCTCTTCGTTCGCCAACCACCGCGCCACGACGACGCGAAACGAGAACGCCACCGTCAGCAGCAGAGCATAGGCGAGGATTCCGTTTCGCTTGCCTTTGGGCTTGTTGTCCATTCGTTAGTTCTCATTTCCTGGCTTCGATCTCAACCCGCTTTTTGGGCCTAATTGGGTATGAAGGAATAACTAACAATCAGTATTGACCTCTGGCCTCTTTACTGGTAGATCAGAATCGCAACCAAGCGGTTACCGTTGACTCCAACTGCCCTCTCAGCCTCCAAGGAGAAAATATGCTACACAAGCGACTCAGTCTAGCACTCTCATTCATCGTGGTGTCAGGATGTGTGATCGTTGCAACCCGCTACATCAGCGGTCAAGCCAACCGGCAAAGAAAACCAATAAGCATGACAGTGTTGCGTGGGAAGGATCGGATTAAGAACAAGCCCACTGCAAAGGAGATTGCTTCATTTCGAGGGACTCAGGAACCTGAAAGAGAGATTGAAGACAGAATACCGAAACACGTGCCAATAAAGGTAAAGATAAGAACTGAGAAAGAGAAAGCGTTTAAGGACCTTAAGAACGAGAATTGGCTGCGCAATTTCGAGCTTGAAGTCACCAATACTTCCGACAAGCCGATATATTTTCTGGAACTCTGGCTGATGTTGCCAGACACTAAAAGTGAGAATAATAGGCAACTTGGGTTTCCCCTTCGATACGGAAGAGCTGATTTTATCGACTATGACACCCGTTTTGTTGCCACGGATGTACCAATTCGGCCGCGCGAAACCTACACTTTTATCATTCCCGAGGGAACGCAGCGAGCATGGCAAAATTTCAAACTTAGAAGAAATGAACCTGATCCCAGTAAGGTCAAGATCGGGTTTGTCCAGTTGAATTTTGGAGATGGCACAGGCTTTAACGGAGGAGACGCTGCGCCTTATCCGTACCAGCGGAGGCAATCTTCGATGGGTGACTGCCGCGAAGGCCCCAGTCAAACTGATAAGGCCGCCAGTAATAGGCCGCAGATTCCCTCTCGAGGTTTACGACAGCATTCGTTCTTACAAACACCGGCAGCCTTCCTGCCGGTGAAGTTTTCAGTGGTCGAGGCTAAGCATGGGGAACCTGAAGCACCGCCGCCGCCTGATATCAATTGTCCCAGCACAGACTGTATTTATGCGAAGGCTGATACTTATCACTGTGTGTGTAGCATTGCTGCCCGTACGGTTCAGATTGTTGGGTCTTCTGATCCTCAGGGTCGTTGTTCGTTAGCCGAGAATATTGATTACTTGTGCGAAGAGTTTGGGGTCTGGTGTACGCAGTGGAGGCTTATTGCCTGCGCTGGGGCGACGCCCACGCCAACTCCGACGCCCACTCCTACACCTACTCCAACTCCCTCGCCGACACCCGTTCCATGTCCTTTCACTGCGGCAAGTAACTGCACGAGTGGTTTTCCAAGAGACTACTGCACGAATCCTGACATACCCGAGATTGGCGTTTACGACGGAGGCTGTCCTCCACTTTATCGTGCGGAAGGCGACTGTTGCGTTCCAATCCCCTGTCCTTCCCCCACCCCGGCACCGCCTGATTGCACCGGCGGAGGCACCGCATTTTTTTATCCTCCCCCGACCTGCGCATGGTCAAACTGCATTACGCTTGGTGGCGGCGGTCCCGGCCCTGACCCTGGGGGCGGGCCCTTTTATTCATGCACGCCTTACTACTGGGTTTTGTTTCACTGCGATCCCGTCGGCGAAACCGACTGGAGTTGTTACGAAGTCGCTAGATGGGACGCCGGCTGTTGGTGAAGATTCCTTTCTCATCAATTGTCGCCCATCACGGTGCGATCTACGTGAAAGAAGCCGTCCACGAGTTGATCATGGACGGCTTCCGGTGAACTGTTCGGATTGGCCTGAGGCTAACTGCTGCACTTCCCTGAAAAGGAGGAGCGCCGGGCAGTTAGACGACTGAACTCAAATCCTAACAATCAGACTTGGTTCAGAGGTCAGGCCGCAGCCACCTCACTGTAATTAAAACTCATAAATTTTCAATCACCTCCTTTCCAGTGTTGGAGGGGATAATAAAATACAAGGATTGCAGCGTCAACAAAAATATCCAGGCAGAAGCCCGACCGTCAGGGAGGGCGTAATACTCAACGGGGCAGTAGCCGGACCGTCAAAAAGATCGTAGTGAAGAAACACTACCTCCCTCACGGTCGGGCTTCTGCTGGAGCATCCCGTTTGTAAATCCTTTTGCCACCGGCAAAAACTTTCCAGGGGTGTTCAATGCCAAAGAAGTAGGCGAGGTCGCGGTAGTCGTCGCAGTCGTGAATCACGAAGTCGGCAATCTTACCCGCTTCGAGTGAACCAATCTCATCGCCGCGGCCCAGACAGTAAGCCGCATTGATTGTCGTTGCCGTTATCGATTCCGCGGGCAGCATCTTCATGTGTGTGGACGCCAGCGAAAGAACCATCGGCATCGAAGGCGTGGGCGACGAACCGGGGTTGAAATCTGTCGCCAGCACAACGGCGAGGCCCGCATCAATCATCTCGCGTGCCTGCGGGTAGCGGCTCGCACCCAGCGCATAAACTGAACCTGGCAAAAGCACCGGCTGAACTCCAGCAGATTTCAAAGCGGCAATGCCTGAAGCGTCGGTGTGTTCCAAGTGATCGGCAGTGGCTGTGCCTAACTCCGCAGCGAGCCGCGCGCCTCCCGAAAGTGAAAGTTGATCCGCATGCATTCGGAGCCCGAGGCCGACCGCGCGTGCGGCTGACAGGATTTGGCGCGACTCATCAACACTAAAAACATTTTCCTCGCAGAACACATCGCAATACTCCGCCAGTCTCTGCCCCGCCACTTCCGGCAGCATTTCATTGACGACAAGCGAAATATATTCGTTGCGGTGCGAGCGATATTCAGGCGGAATCGAGTGTGCGCCGAGAAATGTAGGAACGTAACGCAGTGCTGTCTCGTCGTCCAGCTGTTCAATCGCCCGCAGGATTTTCAACTCGTCTGCAAGCGACAGGCCGTAACCCGACTTAGCTTCAACTGTCGTCGTTCCCGTGCGCAGAAACCATTCGGAATAACGACGGCCCGCCGCCACGAGTGCGTCGAGGGACGCGGCGCGGGTGGCATTGACTGTCGACTGAATCCCGCCCCCGCGCGCGGCGATCTCCTGATAGGTCGCCCCGCCGGCGCGTTCTTCAAATTCTCCGGCGCGCGTGCCCGCGAATACGGGATGCGTGTGCGCGCCGACAAAACCCGGCATGACGACGCGGCCACCGGCATCGATCACGTCGCAGCCTCCTCGGCTCAGTTCTATTTGCCGCTCGATGTCATCGCGCGAGCCGACCTTTTCGATGCGGTCGCCGGTCAACAGCAGCGCGCCGCCGGCGATGATCGAAAGCTCGCGCAACTCCGCCCCGACCCGCGGACGCCGAGGGCCGGCCAGAGTGACGAGTTGTGCGCAGTTAATTACGGCGAGTGAACTTGCCAAACTTCTTTCTCACGAAGCCATCAGGCTTCCTTGTAAACCCAAGCCCCGGCAATCGCGGCGAGCACGTATTGAACCAGGCCCCAAATAATAGACATCGCCATTAGCTTCATCGAAAAGCCGAAAAGCACGCCATTGATGATCCCTGAATAAACGTAAACGGCGAACCAGGAAATCAAACCGGCAGTGATCGCCGTCTTTGGGCCAGGCCCGAGGCGAGGTCGGATGAGCGCGTAGGTCAGGACGATGACGATGCCCAAAACAAACGTCAGCCCCACCGCGATGGCGATGAAACTGCCTGCCGGTTCAGGAGAATTGTGAGCGGCGAACCACGCCTTCATTTGCGAGCCGAGCACCATTTCGTTCAAGAAAAATTCTCCGATGTTCAGCACCAGTCCCGCTACCAAGCCGCCTAGCACTACCCGTCCTGTGTTTACACTCATGTTCAGTCTCCTTTGGGGGTTAGGAAATCTTTTCGCGTTTAGCGTCCGGAGGGTGTATCACAGGATCGATCTGAAGGCTAGCCTTATGTGACCAGCAGGACTAATCGGCGGACGATGTATGGTCGTGAATGATTCGCCAACCTCGACTCGTCCTTTTGAAGATCAAAGTGAACCGGCCGTGCGGTTCGTCAGCAGCGCGTTTCAAATGCCAGCGACCGTGGACCTTGGCGGAGTTGTTTCCCAGGAGCAGGAAGTCGAGATCGGAAAAAGTGAGTACACCCATCTTCTCTCGCGAGTCGTAACCCTTCTGGTACCGCTCCAAAACAGTCTGCCACCCGCGGGTGACGCTGTCGCCGGAAATAAAGGTTGTCCCGGGGGAACGCGCGTAGCCGTCCATGTAGCCTTTGATGTCGCCACGGTTCCAGGTGGCGGCCTGTGCGTCGAGCACTGCGCGAATTGAGGAGATGCTGCGAACCTCGCCGCGGTTTGGTTTCGCTGAACTCTGGGCCGCGACCAATATTGGACTGATTGCAAGAAGGAGTGCGACGGAAAGCGAATTACGCATCACAGCAGTTAAGTCTCCCCATCTGAGTGGACGGATTCCTGAAAAGCCCGCCTGAAGGCGGTACTCCAAACGCAGATTAATAGTAGCGATAGTGTCCGATGATCTTCCACGACATCAACACATCTTCCACGCGCGCGCCCGCGCCAATGTTGTGCACAATCAAATAGTTCTTGTTGGTTGGAGACGAAAGGTTTGTCACCACGCCGATGTGTTCGATGCCACTGCTTAACTCCCACGCCACCACATCGCCGGGTAAATAGTTAGCCGCGTCGGAGGTGACGGCGAGAGACTTACGCTGCCGGTTGAAATAGGTCATTAGGTTCAGAACGCGGCGGTGATCGATGTTTGTGTCCGTGCTGCGCGCCCCCCACCGTTTTGGATATTCCGCCCAGGCCTTCAGCATATCTTCGTGCACTTCTTTTTGCAGGTCGATTCCTGCCTTACGAAAGGCACGGACGACTACATCTGAGCAAACGCCGGTTTCCGGAGGCACATCGCCGTTGGGATAATCGATTTTGACCCAGGCCGGATCGTAGCCGGTGGTTACCGTGCTCTGAGCGATCGCACCTTCCAAAAATTGCTTAAGTTGAGGAGACGCTTTTGCGGGCAGGGGAACAACGGTTGGCGAGGGCGCTGCGATGGGCGCCGGTACGGCCGAACCACGGACCGAGATCGCCTGGTTACAGCCCATAGCCGGAACTAACAGCAACAAGATCGGCAAAACCCAAAGCCAGTTAAATCGCGAGCCTTTGTTAGACATATTTGCCTAGCCATTCCCTGACATCTTCGCGCATCGCCGGCACGATTTCATGCGCGGCGTCGTAGCTTTTGAACTCAACATTCTGAGCGCGCAGCCGTAGTCGCTCGGCATAGTCGGCTACCCGCGCAGGTGAATAGTATTCGTCGCGAGTTCCCGCCAGATGAAACACGGCGGCGTTTGTGGGCGAATAGGTTTCGCTGGTTTCCCAGTCGCCCGGAATCCCGCCGCACATTCCAATGATGCCGCGTAATAGGTTGGGGTTGGTAAACGCAAAGCGATAGTTGAGCGCGCAGGTTTGGGAAAAGCCAAGCAGAAAGATTCGTTCACGATCAACTACACCTTCGCTGGCCAACTTTTGAATGATATCCAGCAGCGCCTGGTGATGAACTGCAACTGAGTCTTCCGGATGAAAGTTCGTCAGCCAGCCAAATCCAAATCGCAGTGGGCCACCTGGTTCGCGTGGCTCCTTCATGTGCTGATGAAAACCCTGTAGAGAGACGATGGCAAAATTTTCAGGCGCCATCTCTTTAGCCTCGCGCATCATCTGGCGCTTGTTTGCCCCGTAGCCGTGCAGCGCAATCAGCAGCGGCGCCGGCACCGCTGTCGGCTTGTGAAGGTCGTAATAAAGCTGGATGCTCGCTCCGAGCGTTTGCTCAATCGTTTGACCCGGTGCAATTTCGCTCATTGCCAAGCTTATAGCAGATAGTGAGCCGTGGACGGTAGCCAGTCAGTCCGTGTGGTCTTCAGCGACCTATGCGAGGCGGGGCACCGCGAGGTTGCCAGCAAAGGCAAGATCGATCCACTAAATTCACGAAGTAACACGAAAGACAATTGGTGTTGTTCGTGCGATTTCGTGGATCGCTGTCAGCCCCGCGCGAAGCGGAGGGAAGGTTCACTCCCGCTTCGTTGCAATCAGTTCTAAGGAAAGCTACGATGCGTTCAAAGAATATCAGGCAACAACAGACCACTCCAGAGAGGTGCGCGCAATGAAATTTCCGGGCGGATTTAATATTCAACAGATGATGAAGCAGGCGCAGGTGATGCAGGAGAAGATGCAGAAGGAAATGCAGGAACTCCTGGTTGAAGCTTCCGCCGGCGGCGGTGTCGTCAACGTGGCGATGAAGGGGAATCATGAAATCGTTTCGTTGAAGATTGATCCGGAAGCCGTCAAAGAGGGCGATGTGGAGATGTTGCAGGACATGATCCTTGCTGCTATTAACGAAGCTAATCGCAAAGTTGACGAAGCGATGAAGGGCAAACTCGGCGGGATGCTGCCGCCTGGGTTGGGGGGCTTGCTCGGTTAGAACATTTGCGATTGCCAATTGCCGATTGCCAATTTCTTTGGCTTGAACTGGCTGTCACAATACGAGCAAATCGGAAATCGGCAATTGGAAATCGACAATGTTGGAATACGCCGAACCCGTCACCAAATTAATCGACGAACTGAAACGCCTGCCCAGCATAGGGCACAAATCCGCGCAGCGGCTGGCCTTTCATTTCATGCGCACGCCCGACGCCGATATTCAGCGACTGATCACGGCGCTGCTGGACGTTAAGCAACGCATCATCCTCTGCAGCGTCTGCAACAACCTTACCGAAATCGATCCCTGCCGCTTCTGCTCTTCAACTTCGCGCGACCATTCCGTTATCTGCGTCGTGGAAGAACCACACAGCCTGGTCGCGGTGGAAAAAACGCGAAGCTTCAAAGGCGTCTACCATGTGTTGCATGGCAGTCTGTCGCCGATGCGCCATATCGGACCTAATGAGTTGCACCTCGCCAACCTGTTGCCTCGTCTCAAGCCGGAAAACAACGATGGCGTGGCAGTGAGTGAAATAATCCTCGCCACCAACCCGACAACTGAAGGCGAAGCAACGGCAAACTACATTGGCCGTCTGCTAAAGCCGCTGGGCCTGCGCGTGACGCGGATTGCTATGGGCATGCCGGTGGGAAGCGATTTGGAATACGTGGACGAAGTGACGATGGACAAAGCGCTCTCCAACCGCCACGAAATTTAACGGGCAGCTTCGGGCCTTTAGGATCAGAACGATCCACGAAAGCACACGAAGCGGCACTAACGATCCTTGATTCGTGTCACTTCGTGTCTTTCGGTGGATCGTTACTCTCCTTCGGGTATAATTGGTTCATGTCGACAGAGCTCCAAATCGATCAAATGACGCTAGCGGAAAAGTTTTGCGTTATGGAACAGCTTTGGGATGACTTACGGACTAGAGTTGATGGCGTGCCCATGCCTCAATGGCACAAGGATCTACTCGATGAACGTGAGCGGTTAATCGAAACCGGTGAAGCGAAGTTTGACGATTGGGACACTGCCAAGAAACGCATCGCCGAACAAAGACTGTAAGAAAAAAGGGCGGACTCATTGGTCCGCCCAATTTCGCTTTCCTGCCGCCTGCTCCTGCCGACTGCTCCTGCCTTCTCAGAACCGCACGTGCTCGACCGGCGCACCCTTGATACAGTCGCCGCATTCATCGCCGCTGTCGTACATGCGCACGTCAAACTCGACCAGCGATTTGATCGGCGTCTCTTCCAGACTATCGTCCGCGGAAGTGAACTTGACGATCGCGCCGCAGCCAAGCACGCGCGAGCCCAGTTGCTTCACCAGTTCGGCCGTCTCCTCAGCTGCCTGGCCGCTGCGGATGATGTCGTCAACGATAATGCAGGGATTCACTTCGCCCTGATTGATGTATTGCCGAAACATGCGCTTGCCATTTTCCTGTTCGGCCCAATAGATCTGTTCGGCGCTTAGCGCGTCGCGGACACCGAAGGCCACCGGGATGCCGCCTGAGCTGGGACTGATCACCGCCACCTTCGGCAACTGGCTCGAGATGTCGCGGTCCACCCGAAACTTTCTGCTCAGGGCCACCGCCAAAACGCGCGCCGTGTCGTAATAACGAAATGCCAGCGGCATCTGAAAGTAGTAAGGCGAATGCTTGCCGTTGGGATACACGAAGTGGCCTTCGCGAAAAGCTCCAGTGCGTTTCAGCATTTGCATAACGGTGTCAGACGACGGAATCAGATCTACCATTTTGTGCTCTCCATCGAAGTCATGAGTTCTGAGTGCTCAGTGCTGAGTCAAAGACTAAAACTTTCTTTCGAAACGTGCTTTAGCCTCAGCACTCAGTACTCATCACTCATTACTTTGTTTTAACAGCGGATAGCATACATCAATCCCCCGTCGCGACTCCATCTTCGAGAGCGCGTCTGACCAAGTCCGCTTGATCTTTTGGTAACTCCGGCGGCAATTCGTCAACCGCAAACCAGGCTGCCTTCTGAATCTCAAAGTTAAGGCGCTCGGTATCGTCGATGGCGCGGGCCGTGAACAGTATCTCGATCTGCTTCGGCTCTTTGAACGCCCGCGTGGCAAACAACTTCACGTCAGTTAATTCGAGTTCCACTTCCTCGCGCAACTCGCGCCGCACAGCCGCTTCCGGTTGTTCACCATGCTCGATGAAGCCACCGGGAATTCCCCATCCGGGGCTGGGGCGAAAACGATGCTTGAGCAGGAGTACGCGACCATCGTTGTTGGTGATGATAGCTCCCGCGGATACCGCAAAATGCGACTGATAAGATCGCACCAGCCAGCGGCGTAGCCTTCGGGGCACCCTTTGCCAAATAGCTCCGAGCAGATCGTTTAGCATTGGTTCAGCTTAACAAAGACCGGGCAAAAGTGGCACAGTCCCAAACTCTTTATGTTTTGAAGAACGGTAAAGAAAAAACCCATCCACGAAATGCACGAACTAACACGAAATGGTTTAGTGTTACTTCGCGTTATTTGGTGGATCGTTCCCTTGGGTTTGATTGACGCGCATTTGATCCGATCTGTAATATTCGACTGGAATCACCAAAAACAATTCTCGGGAAAGCAACCAGCAGCCATGACAGCAACTGCAACCGAAGCCAGCCCAAGCAGCCAGGTGCCCGCAACTGCCGCCGCCGCGCCGAAAAGAATCACCAACGCGCAAACTGTCTGCAACGAGAAGAACGCCAAAGGGAAACTCTGCAACGGCCATCTCAAGCAATTGAACACTGCCGGTGAAGCGGCGGTGGTCCATCTGCGCGGCGACGATGTGCTTTCCAAGTGCAACATCTGCGGCACGCTTTACATGGGCCCGCCGCTGGGCCACGTGCGCGATCCGCAGAAGCAAAGTCGGTTTGTTGAAAATGAACTCTCCGCCTTGCTGCAAGCCGCGGGCGGTACGATGCCGGTCATCAAGAAAGACGCGCGCGGAGTGTTTGTGATGGAAACCAGCGCGACTCACGCGCCGGCGAAACCTGCAGCAACTCCAGCCGCAGCCGCGCCCGCTGCCGCAGTGAAGGCCGCGCCAACTGCTGCTGCTAAACCCGCAACTGCGCCAGCCGCGAAAGCTGCTGCGCCAAAAGCCGGGGCCGATCCTGATCGCACGCTGATGAAGCGCTACACCTACGCGGGTGTCGCGGACACTGGCCCACAACCGGGTGAAACTTTTGCCCAAAAGGTAGCGCGGCTAAAGGCTGTCGCCGTGGCAGCTAAACAACGCGCGGACGAAGGTGGTGGGCCGGCCGCTGCTGTCGCAACGGATGCGCCGGTTGTGGCTGCGGCGATCGAGTCGGCGATGACACCTCCCGAACCTGACTCAGCCGCGCCTGCAAGTTCACCTGCCGTCGCCGCGCCCGCTGCCGGCGCAGCTACGGAACACAAACCAACGGGCCAGGCTGATCGAACATTGATGCTGCGGGCTACTTACTGCGGCGTGGTGGATACGGGCCCGGTCGCGGGCGAGACCTTTGCCCAAAAAGTGGAACGCCTCGGTGCGGTCGCCGCCGCAGCCAAGCAACGTTCCGAGGGCGGGTAACCGGCAGCGGACCTGCATTCGAGTCACCTTCTCAAAGTTTGGAGTTCCGCCTTCAGGCGGGCCTTTCTGACTTACCACGAAATGAGTTTCGCGTAGCTGGTGGATTGTTTCTGTAGTTGTCGTCCATCTCATTCTGCCGTTACCCGCCGGCAAAGTTGCGTCGTATACTTCTCTTCCATGGACTGGCAAAAAAACATCATCACCGACACAGCTGGCATCCGTGACCTGCTCTCGACCACTAGGACCATCGCGGTACTGGGAATAAAAACTGAGGCGCAATCGAGCGCGGCCGCGTTCTATGTGCCGAGCTATCTGCTGTCCGCCGGCTTCGAGGTCATTCCCGTCCCGGTTTATTACCCGGAGGTGACGGAGATCCTCGGACAAAAGGTCTATCGCAATCTAGCTGACGTACCCGTAGACGTGGACATGGTAAATGTCTTCCGCCGCTCTCAGGATGTTCGGACTCATTTGGAAGAACTGCTCGCGAAAAAACCAAAGGCTGTCTGGCTGCAATCAGGCATCCGAGATGATGCGGTCGCCGAGACGCTGGCTAAGGCCGATATTAAAGTGGTCCAGGATCGATGCTTGATGGTCGAGCACCGCTATATTTGAGTTTAGTACTCTGGAATCAGACAGCTCCTTGGAGTGCGCCGACCTGTCCTCGCTTTTGCCGGTGGGGAGCAGCAAGATTTTGAGAATTTCTTGACGGAGCTCCGACGAGCCGCGCTGAACAAAGCGGCGACAGGCGGGGTCCCCGGCGCGGCAGCCGAACTGGGGTGGCTCACGTCGCCGTACTCCAAAGAGTTGTCAATGTCATAACGATCGTCATGAACCGCGAAACGAATCGTCGAACCTTTCTTCGAACAGCGATGGCCGCCGGCGCTCTCGCCGTGGCCGAACGCCCGCTGGCTTCTCTCGCGCGAGCAAGCGAGCGGCGCGTGTTTCCTGACCGTGTGGCTTGCCCGCTTCTTGAAACTCGATTATTGCCACCCGTAAAAGTCGCGCGTAACCGGATCATCCGAACGGTTGTTGGCCTCAGGCCATTTCGTGACGAGGGTTTTGTAGTTAACGGAGAGCGATTGGGCGACAAGCTTTTGGTCCACAACTATGGCCACGGCGGCGCGGGCGTGACGTTGTCGTGGGGAACGTCGTCGCTGGCGGTGGATATAGCAAGAGACTTCGCGCAGACGCGCCCGCTACTGACCAGACGCCAGCGCAATGCTTCGCGAAGGGCTCCACTTCGTTTCGCTGTACTCGGGTGCGGGGTGATCGGGCTGTCGACGGCGCGCCTGCTGCAAAGGCGTCTTCAAGGTGAAGGCACGACCGTCACAATCTACGCGAAAGACCTCCCTCCGCAGACTACGTCGAATATTGCGGGAGCGTGGTGGTCTCCGACCTCTCTGTTCGAATCGCAGATGACCAGCGCGAAGTTCATGGAACAGTATCGCCTCTCCAAACAAATTTCATATCGTGCGTTTCAGGAACTGGTTGGCCCGGAATACGGAGTGAGCTGGATGGACGGTTATGAGTTCATCACCAGCGAAGCGTCGCTCAGTCGCGAACTTTCAGGAGGCACACAGTTTTATCCGCAAACTGAAATCCACCGCGCACCGGATCAGTTTTTTGGCTTCCCCTATACAAGGCATTTCAACTCCATGCTGATTGAGCCGCACACTTACCTGCGGTCGCTGATGCGCGACTTTTATGTCGCCGGGGGAAGAGTGGTGGTAAGAGAGTTTAAGAAACGAGAAGAGATTGCCAAGCTACCCGAGCAGGTGGTTTTCAATTGCACCGGCTTAGGGGCCAGAGACCTTTTCGGAGATCTGAAACTTGGACCCGTGCGCGGTCAACTGGAAGTGCTGCTGCCACAACCGGAGATTGACTATTGCTACATCTCAGCCTTTGGTTACATGTTCCCGCGCCGAGATGGGATTGTTCTGGGCGGCACGTTTGATCGCGGTGATTGGTCGCTGACGCCAAACCCCGAGCAAACGACTCGAATCCTCGAGGGGCATGCAACCATCATGAGTGAGGTGAAGAAGGAGCACCCGTGAGGGACGTGGGCTTTCTACTTCGCCATCTCGTCGTTGATCGACTTCAACGCGCTCTCGAGCATGGTGCGATGCTGAGGGCTGGTGGCGCGGGTTAGTTGACTCATGATGCGCGAGCGATTGAGCCGCAGCGATTCAAAGGTCGCACTCTTGGCGCGCTCCTCTACCGAAGACGTGCCGCGATTTGCGCGGGCGTCTGCCGCGGCCTGTTGGCGTTCGAACACTTCTTCCATCTTCCCGGCC
>JANMVC010000557.1:0-3322 GCA_031392315.1 Pyrinomonadaceae bacterium
AGATGAAGCCTCGGCGCCTCCCGTCGTCTTGACGGATAGGCAGCCGAAGGCTTCCTGGGGCGTCGCGTTGGACAAGTTGGCCAGCGACACGGAGGTGTTGGAAGTGGCAATTACCAGGGTGGTAAATCCAGAGCTTACGCCAGTCGAGGTTTACGTCTATCTCGCAAACGGCGAGAAAGATAAGCCTGAGGCGACCCGTCACCTGGTGGGAAACTTCAGTTTGTATCCGCCAGATCAACCCGGAAATTTTCTTTTAGACGCCGCGCCGTCGCTGCGTAAAGTCTCCGCCGCAGTTGCGACTTCGAAAAGCAATAACGTGCGGCTGGAGTTTGAGATGAAACGCGTAAGTGAGGCCAAAGCCTGGACGCCGGTCGAATTGATAATCGGGCAGCCCAGGTGGAGCGCTCACAAAAAATAGTGCCGTCCCGTTGGTTTCTTCAGCCTCAACCTTTGCCCGGTTGGGGCTTTTTCTTTTTCGGTGTAAGTTAATCTGCTCTGCCATTTCAGTCGGAAGTCACCGAGGCTTCGATTACCCGCTGCCTATGTCAGAAATTAAATCCCAAGAGACTACTGGTCGTCGTCCGACCTGGGCTGAGATCAATCTCGACGCCCTGGCCGCTAATTTTCAAATCGTAAAGAACCAAGTTGGCGCCGGTGTAAACGTCATGGCTGTTGTTAAGGCTAATGCTTACGGGCATGGCGCTGTCCGGTGCGCGCCACGGCTGGAAGCAGAAGGCGCCGACTGGTTTGGCGTCGCTTTGCCGGAAGAAGGAATTGAACTAAGAGCGGCGGGGATCGCGAAGCCCATCCTTTGTCTGGCGGGGTTCTGGAAGGGACAAGCGGAGGCTTGCCTTCAGCAGCAGCTTGTTCCCGCAGTATATCGGCTGGACATGATTGCTGCGCTTGATGCGGCTGCGCGCGAACGAGGTGAAGTCGCCGACGTACACGTGAAGATTGATACCGGAATGGGCCGCCTCGGTGTTCGCTACGACGAAGTCAACGAGTTTGCCGACGCGCTCAGGCGATTCAGCAACATTCGCCTGGACGGATTGATGACCCACTTCGCTGCCGCGGATGAGCCGTCCTGCGGCCCGCTGACAAATGATCAGGTTGCCCGTTTTCATCAGGCTGTCGCCGCGTTTCGCGAACACGGGTTCGAGCCGCGTTATCGTCACCTTTCCAACTCCGCCGGTATCTTTGCTCAACTAGCTGCGTCCGGAAAACTCGGCGGGGAAACGGGCGGCAACATGGTGCGGCCCGGCGGTGTTTTGTATGGACTCTGGCGCGACATCCTAGCTCCGGAACATCGTGATCAGGAGTTTCAGCCGGTGATGTCACTGCATTCGCGCATCACTTTGCTGAAGTGGGTTCCGGCAGGGGAGACGGTTGGCTATGGCTGCACCTTCGAAGCAACGCGCAAGACACTGGTCGCCACCATTCCCATTGGCTACGACGATGGCTACATGCGCGCGCTCTCGAATCGCGGGCACGCAATCATTCGCGGCGTCTATGCCACGGTCATCGGTCGCATATCAATGGACCTGACGCTGATCGACGTAACCAATGTGCCGGGTGTTCAACTGGACGACGAAATCATATTGCTCGGCCAGGCTGGCGGCCTTTCGATTACCGCTGAAGAACTCGGAAAGATTGCCGGCACGCTGTCGTATGAAGTGACCTGCGGCATCGGCAGCCGCGTGCCAAGGTCATTCGTGTAATTAGGTCAACGCGCCGCTGCTCCGTTGACACGGCTCTGGAGGCATAGCACAAAGTGGATGGGATCACGCCTGAAAGTTTGAGTGTCAAAGTCAGCGATCGCGATAGCGTCACGGCTTTGCTCTACGCCGGGGAAAAAAAGATTCGCTTAGGCGTGACGTTGATCCTGGGCCACGGCGCGGGCGCGAATCAGTTGCATCCGTTCATGCAGCTCTTTGCTAAAGGATTGGCGGCTCGTGGTCTGGATGTTGTGACATTCAATTTTATCTACATGGAGCAGGGCCGCCGCGTTCCTGATCCTAAGCCGAAACTGGAAGCGTGCTACCGGGCGGTGATAGCCGCAGCGGGAGCGATGCCAGAGTTGAAAAGGAATCGGCTTTTTATCGGTGGCAAGTCCATGGGCGGGCGAATCGCTTCTCAGGTAGCCGCTGAGTGGTCGACGGGCAGCGACGAGAAAAGCGCCTCCGTGATTTCACTTGCCGGCCTGGTTTTCCTGGGCTACCCGTTGCATCCGCCCGGTAACCCGGAAAAACTCCGCGACGCACATTTGGATCAGATCAAACGGCCAGTGTTGTTTGTGCAAGGTTCGCGCGATGCGTTTGGCACCACTGATGAGATTCGTGCAGTAGTTAAGCGAGTCAAACTTCCCGCCACGATTCACGAGGTCGAAGGCGGCGACCATTCGTTGAAAGTTCCCAAAAGCTCCGGCCTCACGCCGGATCAAGTTTACCAAGCAGCGATGGACGGAATCGTCGGGTGGATTGAGCGCGAGTAGAAATCCTTTACTTTTCCCAACGCCTGTCGTATAAGGCTGCCCACAGGCGCCTCAAGCTTTAGTCCTCGTCATTCTTACATCTCTTTCCCGCGCCTTAGATTGGAATTCGGTTGCCTCTCTCTGGCTCACATCTTCCCAGGCCGCGTGCCACCTTCAAGGGCCGGTTGTTGAACCTGCTGACGAAGCCCGGTTTCCTGCGTCCGATCTTTACCCTGCTGCGCCGTATGTTTCCGATCATGGTGTTGGGCAAAACCGCGATAGTGACGCGCCACGCCGACGTGATCGAGGTGCTCACGCGAGATACCGACTTCACGATTAAGGAAATCAATGAGGCCCGTTTCAACGAGGGCGATGGCCCGTTCATCCTGGGCATGGACCGTTCGCCGCAGTACGACACGGAGTCTGCCACGTTGCGCAAGGTCGTACGGCCCGATGATCTCAATCGCATTCGCTGCTTTGTCACGCAAGAAGCCGACGAGTTGATTGCGGCTGCGCGGCCTTCCGGGAACATCGACGTAGTAAATGGTTTGGCGCGAGTTGTCGCGGTGCGGCTCGTCGGAGACTATTTCGGGATTCCTGGCCCAGACGAAACTTTAATGATGCGCTGGATGCGGGACATATTCCATGCCCTGTTTGCCAATCCGTTTGGCGACGCCGGCGTCCATAGTGATTTCCTCCTCTCATCCGCTCAGTTGCGCGACTACATGGATGGGGTGATTGCTGCGCGCAAGTCGCAACTTCACGAACCCGATCAACCGGATGATGTGTTGGGCCGTTTGCTCCGGCTGCAAAATGCCGAAAACGCCTGGCTCGACGATCGCTCGGTGCGAC
>JANMVC010000578.1:0-5856 GCA_031392315.1 Pyrinomonadaceae bacterium
TGCCTTCCTGGATTAAGTCCAGAAACTGCAAACCGCGGTTGGTATACTTTTTCGCGATGGAAACTACCAGGCGCAGGTTTGCTTCCACCAGTTCGCGTTTAGCCTGACCCGTTTGCTGTTCGCCGATAGTGATGGCCTGGAGCGACCGCCTGATTTCTACCGGACTGATGTGCTGCTCCGCTTCGATCTGGTGCAGACGCTTCCGGGCGGCGGAAATGCGGCGCTTGCATTCCTTCTGATCGTCGAGCTTGATTCGCTTGCGGTCGAGTTTTTCAGTGCAGCTCTCGATTTCGCGTTCCGCCTCGCGCACATCCTTTTGCACATTGCGGATGGAACTAATCAGGCGCTGGCGGGCGCGCTCAGTAATATTCAGACGGCCAATCTCCTGCGCTATCTCGACCCGCAACCGGGCCACCTTACGCCGCAAGCGCACCACCTTAATGCTCTTCTTTCCTCGGGCGGCCTTCTGTTCGAGATCAAGTTTTTCCCAATCCTTCAAGCCGTGCGTGAACATCTTGCTGATGTTCTGAATTCCTTCAATGGTCCAGGCGCGATACTCATCCGCCTTGTCCGTGTCTTCATCGCCTGTTAGTTCCGCTTGTTCTGAAAAGACGACGAGCTCGCGGATGTTGGCTTTTCCCGCCGCCAACTCCTCACCAACTTGAATTAGTTCTCTAACGGCGATCGGCGAACGCGAGATGGTCTTCCTGGTCTTGAGCTGACCGCGCTCGATTCTTTTCGCGATGACCACTTCACCTTCGCGCGTTAATAGCGGCACGACACCCATCTCGCGCAAATAGAGCCGCACGGGATCGTTCGTTTTGTCCATCGTGCCGGCAGAGAGATCGAGTTCGGCGTCCTCTTCAACTTCGTCTGTCTCGACGTCGTCAGTCGCGACGGCCGCAGCCTGTTCCATCAACTCGGAATCAGCAATGGGAATGTTTGAGCCTTCGAGTTTTTGCAGGACGTCTTCAATGTCGTCAGGCGAAACGACGTTGTCGGGCAACTCGCGATTGAGGTCGTCGAAAGTGAGATACTTCTTGTCGCCGCCCAACTCCAGCAGGCGCTCCATCACGTCGTCACGATTTTTTTCGTCGGTGGTCAACTTCTCTACTCCAGACTCTGGGATCCGAACGCGCGGATCGACCGTCTAGCCGGGGAACGATCCACTAAACCACACGAAATAACACCAAAATATTTCGTGTTGATTCGTGTGACTTCGTGGATCGCATTTCTACCAAAAGCAACGTGCTGAAACCAGGTGGGTTCGTTGATTGCAAAAATGGGCTAGCTCCCCGTCTGCAAAGCTTGCGTCTTCGGGAGCATCGCCTCCCGGCGTCGAGCCAAACTCATTCGCTCTTTAACCAGTCTGTCTCGTGTTTCAGTGTCTCCATTTCGCTCCGCAGCCGCCATCTCGGAGATGAGGTCGTCGATACGCCGGTCGACGTTCATTAGTCGCAAAGCGTCAACGCAACGTTGGGCTGCCAACTGCCCACCATCCGATTGTTTCTCTTCAGACTCGCTGGTCTCGCTCATCAATAAGCCTGGTAACAACTCCGCGAGGGGATCTCCTTCAAGCATCGTACTCAGGTAATCGAAATCTATCGTTAGTCCCTTGCGTTCGCCATCAACCAACGCTTGAAAAACCGGCGCTGTAACCAGCCCGTCGTAGTCCTCCGGTTCCAGTTTGACTAGCACAGCCTTGCGGAGAGCACTATCACCTAATAGCAATTCCAGCACCTGGCGTTCTGCAACCGTCGGCTTTGCCGGGGATCGAGCGGTATGGAGATCAGCCCTCACGCCACCCGAGCCGCTGCGAATCGAATACCACAGCTCTCGCCGCAGCGACGCATCGCTGATTCGCAACGAGTCCATGGCGATGTCAAAGTATTCGCGTTTCTGAAGACGGCTGCGGACGACGCGCACGTAAGGCAGCACCTCATCGATTGCCGCCTCTTTGTCAGCCGGATTGCTGAGTTTGCGATCGCCTACCGCCTGGTCGATCACAAACTGTATGTGTGGTTGCGCCTCGCCACGTCGGCGATGATATTCAGTCGCACCGAATTTTCTCAGAAAGTCGTCCGGGTCGGCGCCGTCAGGCAGGACCAGAATCTTTACTTCAAGATCTTCCGCGAGGAGAATTTCGATGGCCTTTTTCGCGGCCTGCACACCCGCCTTGTCGCCATCATAATTGACGACCACTTTGCGGGCAAAGCGGCCCAACAGTTTCACCTGATCCGGAGTTAACGCAGTGCCCAGGCTGGCGGCTACGTTACGAATGCCAAACTGATAAGGGACGATTAGATCCAAAAAACCTTCGACCAGGATGACGAACCCGTCGCGCCGAATTGCGTCTCGGGTCAGGTTCAAGCCAAACAGGTTTCGTCCCTTGACATAGGCCGCGGTCTCCGGCGAGTTGATGTATTTTGCGTCTTCATCTTTAAGCGTGCGGCCGCCGAAAGCGATCGGCTTTCCCTGGATGTCCATTACCGGAAAAATCAGACGGCCACGAAAACGATCATAGGATCCCGCGCCACTGTCTTTCTTTACTACCAAACCGCTGCGTTCGATCTGATCCTGTGTGGCGCCCTTTTGTCGCAGATGACTGGAAAGCGCCTCCCAGCTATCGGGCGCATAGCCCAGCCGGAATGTTTTGACAGTCTCTTCGGCAATCTCGCGGCGTAGGAGATAATCCCGCGCGATGCGTGCTTCGCCGCTGGTTTCGAGTTGCTGTTCCCACCATTCCAGCGCCCACTTGTTCAGCTCAATTACTTCTTCCGACTCCAGCCGCCGCGCCTGGAAACGGCTGTCGTCGACCATCACCGGCAACGGTACGCCCGACTTTTCGGCCACCAGCTTGATCGCTTCGGGAAACGAGACGCGCTCCATTTCCATCACGAAGTGAAACACCGATCCGCCCTTGTGGCATCCGAAGCAGTAGAAAATTTCCTTGGCTGGACTAACAGAAAACGAGGGCGTCTTTTCTTTGTGGAAGGGGCAGCAGGCCATCCAGTTTGCGCCCTTCTTCTTGAGCTGCACGTAGTCCTGGACTACGCGGACGATGTCCGCCTGGCGCTTGAGGTCGTCGATGAATGTTTGTGGGTAACGCATTACTTGAACACCCGAACACGGGTGCGTTCGACTATTGTCGTGAGCTTATGATGCCTTCGCAAGTCGCTGCTCAACACAAAGCTTTTACGAATCTCGCCAGCGCCAATGCTCCTTGACGAGGCGGACGAAAAACAACGACCCCGCTATGCGAACCGGGCGGATAGGCTTTCAGGTTCAGGAAGTCAGTGTCGAGTGTGAAGAGAATTCTATCCTCTGAGCTGGCTGCCTGAAGAACAGCAACGTCGTCAGCACCGGTTAGCCCTTCATCAAAGACTGTGTCAACATCGTGATTTAGTTCCGCCAGGACCCCACGCAAATGTACCGAGAGGTTTTGGTCAAGCTTGATCTTCATGCAGCGGAAACACTGCGCGATAATTCTGCAGCGTAGGCGACTGCAGCACGAACGTCTTCCTCAGTCAGCGGTGGATAGTGTTCGACTATTTGAGCCGGTGTGAGTCCTTCAACAAGCGAGTCAAGGATTACCGCGACGTGAATCCGCGTACCCCGAATGCAAGGTTCACCTCCCGAGACGTTGGGTTCGCTGACCACCCGTTTGAGCAGGTTGTTGTAGGCAGTATCAGTCATGGCTTAATCGAATCTTACTCCACCGACGCAGAGACGCACCATCTTTGCCTGACGAATGGTCCCGATTGAATGTTGCGGCAAGTGCATTTGATTTTGAGCCTACTGCTTCAACTCAACCAGCGTCGCCCCTGAGCCGCCCTGATCCTGCGGCGCGGCAATGAAACGCGCGACGTGGGGATGACCTTTCAGCATCTCGGCAATGGCGCGACGCAAAGCGCCGGTGCCATGGCCGTGGATAATTCTCACCTGGGCCAGGCTGGCCATTGAAGCTTCATCAAGAAACTTGTCAACTGCATCAACCGCTTCATCAGTTGTTTGTCCGATGACGTTTAACTCGGAGCGGCCATTCTGCTCCGCTGCTTTGAGTTTTACTTCCGTGCCTTCCCGTTTTCCCAATCCGGCGAACTTTTCAGTTTTCGGTTTTGCTGGAGCGGCGAGTTCGACTAGTTCGAGATTCTCAAGTTTCTCCCGCAGCCGCAAGGATTTCACACGCACCTCGGCCTCGTCGCCCTTCAAGCTGTCCACAATCCCGACCGACCCAAACGAGCGCAGTCTGACTTTGTCGCCAACCACAATCTCCCTGGCGGCGCCTGCGATATAACGCACGGCCTCGGGTTCATTCGCCTTACTGCGCGGCTGCTGTTGAACCACTTGTCCTTCGCGCATCACCTTCACGCCGCGCCCACTGGCGCTCGCGGAAGCGGCAATCGTTTCCCTTTTTCCTCCCGCATGAGTGGCCCGCTGGGTTTCCCGCTTTAGTTCAGCCACGCGGCGTTGCGACTCGCGCTCGACCTTTAAGCGTTCCGACCTGTCCTGAATTGTGGCTACCAGCTCGCGCGATCGCTTTTCAAACTCGTTCACAGTTTTCTCGAGCGCGCGCTCGAAAGCGCTTTGGCGCTCCCGCTCTTTCTTCTCTGCCTCCTGGTCGAGCGTCGCGAATTTTTCCGCCACGGCGGCGCGTTCTTCTTCCAGCGCCTGGCGCAGGCTTTCCGCTTCGTCCGCTTCTCGTTTGATCCGTTGCAGGTATTCCGTAGCCTGGCGGGTTGAATCCTTGACCGAGTCCACCGCTACATCAATCACTTTGCCGGGAATCCCAAATCGCCTGGCGATCTCCAATCCTGACGACGAGCCGGCGACACCAACGATCAGCCGGTAAGTTGGCCGCAACGTTTTCTCCTCAAATTCAACGCTGGCGTTGAGTACGCCCGCTTCATTTCCCGCGTACATCTTGAGACCGCTGTAGTGCGTGGTGGCCATCACGTGCGCGCCGCAAGCCTTGCGGAAGTGATCGACTACGGCCACGCCCAGCGCCGAGCCCTCTTCCGGATCGGTGCCAGTGCCAACCTCATCCAGCAACACGAGCGCGGGCGCGGCACAGATATCGATCATGCGCGAGATGTTGCCGACGTGCGAAGTAAACGTGGAAAGGTTGGCAGCGAGAGACTGGTGGTCGCCAATGTCAGCGAGTACGGATTTATAAAACGGCACGCGCGCGCTTTTCGCGGGCACGGAAAGACCTGACAAGGCCATCAGTGTCAGCAGACCCGCGGTTTTGAGTACAACTGTTTTGCCGCCGGCGTTTGCGCCGGAGATGACCATCGCGTCGTGCTGGTCATCGAGCGCAAATGTTACGGGGACAACGGAGCCGCCTGAGGCGCGCAGGTTTTCTTCAAGAAGCGGATGGCGCGCTTCGACCAACTCCAGACTGTTCGGTTGTTCGACAAACTTAAGTTTGTCGGACTGCGCGATCTCCGGGATCACACAATTGAACTTATGGTCGAACACGGCCTTCGCGTTAATGAAGTCGAGTTGCGCGATTGCGTTGGCCGCGGACTGCAGCGCCGGCAGTTGCGCGCGAAGTTCTTCAGTCAGTCCCGCCAGAATCTTCCAGATTTCGCGCGCCTCCGCTTCATGCAGCGCTTGCAGCTCATTGTTTGCTTCGATTGTTTCGAGCGGTTCGATAAAAGCCGTGGCGCCCGACGAAGAGTAGCCGTGGGCCACGCCGCTAACGCGGGCGCGGTGATCTGATTTAACTGGGATCACAAAACGTTCGTTGCGGATGGTGACCAGCTCATCCTGGATGGCCTCTTCGGATTTGCGCATCAGGCTTTCGAGCGTGCGGGTAAAATATAACTTCCTCATTTGGATGACTTAAATCCG
>JANMVC010000587.1:0-9471 GCA_031392315.1 Pyrinomonadaceae bacterium
CACCCGGCTTCGTCTGCAAACGCTTGCAGCGTTGGCGGTGTTAGCGGGGTCTGGTTACCCAGGGTAGTCGCTGCGCACCAACCCTGGGCTGGAATTTGCCAACGCCTTCGGCGTTACAAAACCCCGAAGCGTTGCGCGGGCTTTTACGCGGCATCGTAACGGCTGACGAAGAGTTTGCCTTCGTAATCAACAATGCCAACTTGTATGCGATCGAGCCAACCGCGGCGGCCCAGCACGTTGCGGCTAAAGCCGTAGGCCGCGGCGAAATAAACTGTGGCAGTGAAGCTTAGGCCGAGTGAGCTGAGAGTGAGATCGTGACCGTAAGTCAGGAACGATCCGGTGGCAGCGCCCACGCGCTGCGGAGTCCCGCCTTCGATGTCTAGTCCGAGGGCTTCGCCATGCTCACGCTGGAAAATGCAGAAGCTGGCGCCGGTGTCGAGCTTGGCCAGAACCCGCGCCCGCGCCGTGCCGCTTTGCAATTCGACTGCGAGCGAAATTCCGTCTGCACCAGCGTCGTAGTTATGAAGGGTATCGAATGTGAGGGTGTGGGACACTGCCCTTACCAGCCTCCGAATGGCAATGTGTCTGCGCCTTGGACCAGGACTACCAAGGGCACCCGCCCACTGCGAGCCAGCGCCATTCGCGATGTCCGATAGACTGTCTGCGCGTCGTCGCCGTGCGCCAGCAGACGGCTCCCATCAAGCGCGACCCATTGGCCTGCATACTTATCGCGATTCTTCGCCAACCAGCGTTTCTCAGCCTGTGCCCGCTCATCCTCGGCGGCCAGGTGATTGTTCGACTCAATTAACTCTTCAGCTCTCATTCTGGGTTGCTCCGCCCGACCATTGTACACGCATCAAGCCGTTCCATTCATTAAGAATCTAACCCGGCAAAGCTGCTGGAGGCTCAGTGGGAATGGTTAGCAGAAGCCGACTTCAGGTATTCAGCGCGCAGGAGAAAGCTGCCCTCGGTGACGATGCGGTCGCCTACCATGAGACCCTCAATTACTGCGTAGCGGCCATTCACTTCCGGGCCGAGCCGCACAGGGCGCAGGATAAAAATCGACGGATCCTTAGTCGCCATAAACACCACTTGCTGGTTGTTGATATTCTGCACCGCTCCGGTGGCTACCGTCGGCGCGGTAGCTTCCGCTTTGCTGGTGGTGGCAAAGGCCAGGTTCACATACATGCCAATCTTGAGTTGCTGCCCAGGGTTCGCCAGTTCGACGCGAACCTGGCCCGTGCGCGTGGCGGTATCGAGCGTCGGGTCCACATAGGAGACTTGCCCGCGAAAGATCCTCCCCGGAAACGATTCACTGGTAATGCTGGCACCGCTCCCGATCCTAATTAATCCCAGGTCCTTTTCGTAAACCTGCGCCACAACCCAAACGCTGGAAAGATCAGCAACGCGCAAGAGCTCTTTGTTCGCTTCGATCACCTCTCCCGGATTCGCCGAGCGCGCGATGATCGTTCCGGCGACGGGCGCAGGCAAAGAGACTTCGGAGCTGATTTGCGACGATGATTTGAGCCCACTCACTTGCTTCGGGCCCAGACCAAGCAGCACCAGCTTTTGTCGCTGCGAAGCGACTTCGGCTTCCGCCGTCTTCAACTTTGTGGTGGCCTGTTCCAACTCTTCCTTGCTAACCGCGCCAATTTCCAGCAACCGAATCGTGCGCAGGTGATGCTGGTGATGCTCTTCCAAATCCGCACGCGCCGTCAGATAACTTGATTGGGCCATTGCCAGGTCGTTGCTGAATACCACGGCCAAAGTCTGCCCACGCCTGACGCCAGCCCCCAACTCGACATTCACGCGCCGCACAATTCCTCCAACCAAAGACACCACCGGCGTCGTGCGATAAGCGTTTTCCCGAACCACGCCCGTGGCCATCTGCCCGCCGCTGTTGTCGGCCAACAGTTGTTCGCCTACGGCTTCGATTTTGATACCTGCGCGCGCAACCATCTCCGGCGCGAGAGTTAACGTCTGCTCAGTCGGTGCTGCCGGCGTCCCAGCAGCCGGCTGCTCTAACCCGGTAGCGCGCGGCGCGGGCACGGGGCGACCGGCGCCACTTTTGCTCGCGCCGAAAACAAGCCAGACGGCGACCACGCTAACGATCAGCACGGCCACCACACCAGCGACGATTAGTAAATTCTTGCGCCGGGCAGCAGGCGCCCCGCGCATCTCGTGCGCCTCGCTCGTCTCGTGCGGCTCGGGCGTGTGGGTCAACTCTGCCGCGGCCGGCTCGCTTTGAGATTGTGGTACTTCGCTTTCACTCATTTTGTTATCAACTCCGGCGAGGCTGACGCTCGCGAGATGTCAACGCGGGCAAGGTATGTCGCGAGCAGAGCGTCGATGTATTCGTTTTCAAGTTCGATGTAGCGCCGTTGCTCGGCAATGTAGTCGAGCAAAGATTTCGACCCGAGTTCGTAAGTTTGCCTGATCACATCCAGATTCATGCCGGCCTGTTCCTTAACGCCGACGCGGTAGATTTCCATCGCCCGCGCTGCCCGCTCGTATTGCGCATAGGCAACCGCCACTTCGCGTCGTATCGTCAGCTCGGTAAACTCGCGTCGCCGTTTAGCGGCATCCGCATCCGCAATGGCCGCTTCGACCGCGCCCTGGTTCTTATTCCAGACCGGCAGGCTGATGGTTACTCCGAAGGTAACGAAGTTGAAAACACTCTCTACCGGCTGCAACTGTCCACCATCGTTGATCCCAAACACCGGAAAGCCCGATCTCATTCGCTGATAGCCGCCGCTGAGGCTGGCGTCGGGCTTGCCCGCTCTGCGTGCTTCTACGATTCTCGCCTCGGCCAGTCGTTCGATTCCACGGGCCATTTCGAGATCAGGGCGCGCACGCAAAGCATCCTCGCTTGCTTCAGCGACAGGCTTGAGCGAGCCGATTAGATTGAAAAAATCACCACTGAGACGGAGCGGTTCATTGGTGGGCATCCCCATCAGATTGCGGAGTTCAAGCAGGGAGATTTCGACCTTGCCGGCGCTCGTCTCGCGGATTGATCGCAAGCGATTTACTTCGACCAGAACAATGTTCTGCTCGAGCGGTGCCGTCCGGCCCTCGACCACGCGCGCCGCCACCAGCCGGTAACCGCTCCGCGTGTTCGCCAGCAAGTCGTCCGTAAATTGCAGTTTGAGCAAGTCGGCCAGGCTCTGGCCAAATTTCAAGCGTACTTCCGCGGCCAGCATTCGCTCGCGATCCGCGACCACGCTTTCGCGCAGCTCCAGTTCGCGCTCGGCCACCGCAACTCGCGCCGCGCGCCGGCCGCCAAGTTCCAGCGGCAGCATTCCCGCAACCATGATGGAATTGTCTTTGCCCGGAATCTGGCGGCTGCCGTTTATCTCCACTGCCGGATTCGCGCGCAAGCGAGCTTGCTTGACGAGCCCACGGGCCGCCTCGATCTCCGTCCGCAAGGCCAACAGTTCACCGTTGTGGACGAGGGCATAGGCTACCGCCTGATCGGCAGTCAGGCCGTTTGCGGGATCAAAGTAAGGCGATGACGGAGGATTCTGAGTTGCACTCGCAGTCGCAGCGGGCGGCGCGGAGGCATTGATCTGGGCGCGGACTGGCGTGTTCGTAGCGGCAAGGAAACTAGTGAAAAGAATGGCGACCACGAGCCCACGCAGCAGGCGGATGAATGCAGCCCACGGACTTACACTAGTCGCCTTTATTCGGCTGCCTGCGTTGCAGGCTCGTTGATTGCCGCTGCTCATTTTTGTTGCGGTTAAGACGCTTTGCCTCAAACGTATCGGCCCGAAGTAGATCGCGACGCGTAGCGTCGGCATGAATTTAGCCCGGCCTTTCAAGGCCGGGTCAGCGATTGACCGAAGTAAGTCCCCGTCGCGTAGCGACGGGTTGAAATTGCTGATCATTGAGTCATTGTGTCATTGCGTCGCTGACGCGACGCGGTACGTAGACCTCCAATTGATCCCAGCCTTGAAAGGCTGGGCTAAATTCATGACGACGCTACGCGTCGAGAGCGACGCGTGAGGAATTTTGGCAGAGTCCCGTCAAGGTCAAGTCTTTACCGTCGCCTTTAGTGCTTCCTTCTTCAAAGCCCGCGCCCGGAGCGAATAAAAGATCACAGGGGTGACGATCAGCACGTGCAGCAGGCTCGAAACCATTCCGCCTAACACCGGTGTCGCCAGCGGCTTCATCACTTCCGAACCCGCACTGGTGCTCCACATAATGGGCAGCAAACCCGCAACGACCGTGGAAACCGTCATCACCTTTGGTCGCAGCCGCAGCAGGGCGCCCTCCATCACCGCATCGAGCAGAGTCTTTGGCGTTAATGTGCCGACTTCCTGTTTCTTCCGCTCGACCGCTTCTTCGAGATAGATCACCATCACCACGCCCGTCTGCACCGCCGTGCCGAACAGCGCGATGAAACCAACCCAGACCGCGACTGAAAAGTTGTAATCAAGCGCCCACAGCAGGTAGATGCCGCCGGTCAAGGCAAACGGCACGGCCATCAGGACGTGGGCGGCTTCCAACGCGGAATGGTAGATGATGTAAAGCAATCCGAAGATGATCACGAGCACGATTGGCACTACGATCAGCAGCCGCTGACGCGCCCGCTGCTGGTTCTCGTATTGCCCGCTCCAGGCCACGTAGTAGCCGGTGGGAAGTTCCACCTGGCGCGCAATCACATCCTTAGCTTCATCGACAAAGCTGCCCACGTCGCGCCCTCTAACGTTCAATAGAACTGTGCCGCGCAGTAGCCCGTTTTCGCTTGAAATCATTGACGGGCCCTGCACTGTTTGAATGTCCGCGAGTTGGCTCAAGGGAATCGGCGCGCCGCTGGGAGAGGTAATCGGAATCTGTGCGATTGCTTCCGGGCTGCCGCGGAATTGGGGAGCGTAACGAACGCGCACGGGAAATCTTCGTCGTCCTTCAATCGTTACAGTCAAATTAGTTTCGCCAATGCCTTTTTCGATGGTGTCCTGAATCGTGGCCGGCTCGATGCCGAAGCGGGCCGCAGCCGCTCGATTTATGCGAATGTCGATATAGGGCGCGCCGCTGATCTGCTCGGGATAAACGTCAACTGAGCCGGACACCGTCTTGAGCGCTTCGGCAATGCGGCGAGACAGGTGCTCGAGTGTCTTCAGATCGTTTCCGAAAATCTTAATCCCAACCTGCGAGCGAATGCCGGTCGTCAGCATGTCGATGCGATTAATGATGGGCTGCGTCCAGATGTTTGTGACGCCGGGCAGACGCAGCTTTTCATCCATTTCGGCAATCAACTTTTCGCGCGTTAAGCCGGCCCGCCATTCCGCCGGAGGTCTTAAGTGCACAATCGTTTCCGTCATGTTCGTCGGCGAAGGGTCCGTCGAGCTCTCGGCTCGTCCGGCTTTCCCGACCGCCCATTCAACCTCCGCGAAGCTCTTCAGGATTTGGTCCTGCTTGCTGGTGATCTTTAGCGCTTCATCGATTGAAATTGCCGGATCGGTGACCGGCATAAACATCAGGTCGCCTTCGTTGAGCGGCGGCATAAACTCTTTGCCGATGCCGCTGGCCAATACCAGTGCGCCGGTGAAAAGAATTGCCGCTACCGCCACCGTCAACAGCCGGTGGCCCAGGGCGACACGAAGAGCGGGACGATAGACAGCTTGCAGAAATCGCATTACCGGGTTTGATTGCTCCGCATGAAACTTTCCACCCAGCAGGAGGGTGCAAAGGACCGGCACCAGCGTGACCGCCATTATGGTCGCGCCCACCATGGCGAAAGTTTTGGTGAAGGCCAGCGGATGAAAGAGCTTCCCTTCTTGTCCCGTCAGCGCGAACACGGGAATAAACGCCAGGATGATGATGGCCATCGAAAAGAAAATCGGGCGGCCGACCAGCTTGGTTGAATCGAGCACTGTCTGCCAGACGAGTTTTCGGTCTTTTGGATCGACCTTTCCTTTTTCCAGAAAGCGAAACGCGTTTTCCGTCACCACAATTCCCGCGTCAACCAGCACACCGATGGCGATCGCGATTCCGGAGAGTGACATCAGGTTTGAGCTGATGCCCATGTAGTGCATAAACAGGAAGGACAGCAGCACCGCCATTGGCAGCGGAATCGTGACGATCAGAATTGAGCGGAAGTGGGCCAGGAAGATGATGTGCGCCAGCGTAACCAGCAGCAGTTCCTCGATCAGCGCCCATTTCAAAGTGCTGGTGGCGCGCAAGATCAGTTGGGTCCGATCATAAAACGGCACGAGCCGCACACCCTGAGGTAGTCCGGCCTGCAAGTCGTTGATTTTCTGCTTGACTGCGTCAATCACCTCCAGCGTGTTGACGCCATAGCGGGCAATCACCACGCCCCCGACAGCCTCCTTGCCATTTTTGTCGAGCCCGCCGGTGCGGAAGGCATTACCCAGCTTCACCTCTGCCACGTTGCGGACGTAGATGGGCGTGCCGTTTGAACTTCCGATCACAATCTGCTCGACATCGGCTACCGATTCGATCAACCCGACCCCGCGCACCACAGCCCATTGCCCTGACTGCTCGACGACATTGCCGCCGACATTGTTGTTTGAGCGCTGCACCGCTTCGACCACCGTCGATAGCGGAATTGCAAACGACCGCAGCTTGTTTGGATCAACGTCAACCTGATACTGCTGGACGTAGCCGCCGACTGAGGCAACTTCCGCCACGCCGGGAACCGAGTTGAGCTGGTAGCGCACAAACCAATCCTGAAGCGTGCGCAGTTCGCGCAAGTTCAGCTGGTCACTTTCGAGCGTGTACCAAAAGATTTGGCCCACGCCGGTGGCGTCGGGCCCAAGGGTGGGAATGACACCTTCGGGAAGCTGTTTGGTGACGAGATTCAGGCGTTCGAGAACTCGGGTCCTGGCCCAGTAGAGCTCGACACTGTCTTCAAAAATGATGTTGACCATCGAGAAGCTGAAGGCCGAGCTGGCGCGCACGACACGCACGCCCGGCAGTCCCTGCAGACTTGTGACCAGCGGATACGTGACCTGATCTTCAACCTCCTGTGGCGAACGCCCCGGCCAGTCAGTGAAGACAATCACCTGGTTTTCAGAAAGGTCTGGAATCGCGTCGATTGGCGCGCGCAGCAATGCCCAGTAGCCCCACATCGCGAGGCCGAGGTAGACGGCGATTACGATGCCGCGATTCTTTAAGCTGAATTCGATGAGACGGTGAATCATGCTATTGCGATGTCAATCGAAAAGTGAAATGCGTTCGTTCATTGGGCCGTGATCGGAAACGATGCCTGACCTCGTCCTGCTGGTCCTTCATAGGTGATTCTTACTTGCCACTCACCGCTCGCCTCAATCTCCGCACGACCCAGGTAAACTCCCGGCGTTTCCGTGGTCGTGAAGGTAGCGGCGTCGTTCATCTCCGACATCGTCCCCATCTGCGGCATGTGAAAGGTCAGAGCGACTGCCCCGACTTCGACCGGCTTTCCGGCTGCGTCTGCAAACGACAACGTAAAGTCAGTCTTTCCTCGCCGCAGAACTCCGTCAGCGGTGGCCAGCGAGACCGTAAGGTTGTTTCCGGCGGGAGCGCTCTTGATTGCTTTCCCTTTTGTGGTTCCCTCTTTTGAACCACAGGCGGCTAGGCCGGCGGTCAGGCCAATCAATACCAATAACGTCGAAAGCCATTTCATTTGTCTTCTCCCTAATTTGTGTTGGGCAGTTTTGGGACATTCGTGAACGCCCCGCCTAGTCGTGATCTTGAGATCCATAGGCAGCGATTATTTGTTCGCGAATCTCGGCGTCAGTTAACCTGGAGCGCTTTTTCAGTTGATGGGCCATCAGCGCTTCACCGATGCAAATACCGCAGTTTTCGCCATGCTGGGATTCGAAGCAGCTAAGCAGGCTCTTGTGACCATGACCCTTGTCGCAGTGGCAATAACAGGGCATCTGGGCCAGCGTCTGCGGAATTTCTTTGGCTGCCTGATAGGCCAATCTTTCATTGCCGGTGAAAAGTGCAGGAGAAAGAGTGGGAGGCAGAGTGTTTGCGGGAGGCGCTGTCCTGTAGTAAGCAGGCACCAGGGACACCGCGGCGACAGGGGGAGCAGCACTTGGGTGGTGTGGCATGTCCGATGGTCCGCTTGAAGTTGAGGCTACTGTGGGAACGTGCGGCGTGGGTTCGCTGCGCAATCTCAAGCCCACCAATAGGGCGATGACTGCCAACAGGACCAACCCGATAATTACTTTTTTCATG
Source organism: Pyrinomonadaceae bacterium (assembly GCA_031392315.1). Classification (GTDB taxonomy): domain Bacteria; phylum Acidobacteriota; class Blastocatellia; order Pyrinomonadales; family Pyrinomonadaceae; genus PSRF01. Next base: position 8,185 of record JANMVC010000587.1, read on the forward strand.
AAGAGTCTCCTTGGTTATCCAGAATGATCTAAGAATCAGTTATGCCGTTGAGTTTTCGGACCGGCGATCGCATCGGTTCCCCCTCGAAGTTATGAGGTGGACGAATCTTGCCGCGAGCCTGGCGGGACTCCGACAACAAGACACACAAACGCCTGGAGGGTGTCAGATCAGAAGAGCAAGATTGCGGACATAGGTACCCTGGAGATTGGGGAGGAAGACTTGGATCGAGAGGGAACAGTCGTACGTCCTTCGCCCAGGTAAAGGAGATTGCCAGTTAAGCGGAAGGATAGCGGGACTGAAAACAGGTGGACGTAGCTGAAACGATCTTCCCCTCACGACCGTCTCGCGCGGGACGGCGACACAACACAGCACCGAATATCCTGACTCACTCGAAACGGATCGACCGTCGTGCTTCCGGCAACACGGCATTATTTCCATACTGGGCATCGCCGGGCCGTGATCGCCCGCCGCCGCAATGCCGTGAGCCGTGCCGTGATCCATCGTGCCGTGATCCATCATGCCGTGATCCATGGCGGCATCATCCATCATCGCAATAGCCGGCATCGTCCCCATGCCCGCCATCCCGCAGAAATGCTCAGCGGTGGGTCGCGAGGTGACAGCCAGCACGCTGCTACCCGTCACCAGCACGAGAATGAGAGATGAAAGCCGTTTTAGCATCGCCAATCAATTAATGTTTAGAACACGGAGACCAACCTGAACGTTTCGTCCCCACAGATTGTGTGTTTTGGTCCAAGTGGACGATTGGACACCCTCACTGAGGATGCGGTCTGTGCGCCAGCACACTTATCCTATCCATTAACTCAGTTGGATTCGGCGAAAGTTCAGCGCGCGACTCCGCGCCATAGCGAACCAGGCTGGATCAGATGATTCGACGCATCTCAGCAGCAAGGCCATCGCTATGACGCAGTTGCCTCACATCCAACCTTACGAACTGCTCTTCGCACTCACTCGTTCGGCCATCTTGATGACCACCCGGCCCTGCACCGTCCCACTCCTGAGCCGGTCAAACACTGAGTTGATCTCCTCAAGCGGCTGGGTTTCGACAATGGCTTTGACTTTGCCGTCAGCGGCAAACTGCAACGCCTCCTGCATGTCTTTGCGCGTGCCCACAATCGATCCGCGAATCGTGAGTCGCTTCAACACCACGTCGAAGATCGAAACTGGGAAATCGCCGGGCGGTAGTCCGTTCAAGACACAAAGGCCGCCGCGTCGGAGCATGTTCACACCCAGCGGGAAAGCAAAGGGCGATACCGCGGTTATCAAAAC
>JANMVC010000593.1:0-1909 GCA_031392315.1 Pyrinomonadaceae bacterium
AGCACGTCGTGGACTTCATCGAATACGAAACTGTTCTTCTTCTCGAAACGCGCCGCCGCGATTCCGACAGCGATGCCGCTATCCGCGATTGCCGGGCAATAAATTGGCACACGCGCTTTGTAGGCGGACGTGAGCACGCCATCTTCGGTAGCAATCTCGGCTAGTTCACGGCCGAGCAAATGAAGAAATTCTCGCGTTGAATACGAGCGCGCCTGATCGAGTTGATTTGCAAACCCGCCGATCCATTCATTCGCTTCGCGATATTCTTCGTCGCTCGCCAGCAAGTCCCACATGCGGCTGATCTGGGCCGAGTCTAATTCGGCGTCAGTCATGTTGGGATGGGCCTGGAAATGGTAACGCCCGAGCGTTTCATGCAGGTCGTGGAAGAGCATTGAACCAGACAGCACGAGCACGTCGACAAAGCGGTTTTTGATCACATACGCCAGCAGCCGGCGCATGCCCGCGGGAATGAGCGCGCCCGAGCCGGCCACCATGATGGTGGTCGTGTCGCCGAGCATGTCCAGCCAGATGCGGTGGGCCTCGGCCAGCTGGCGGCCGCCAAAACCGGCGCCTTCCATCTTTTCGAGCAGGCCGGCCACCGAACGATCGCGGTCCACCTGAACGGGCCGAGTCGGCGTTGTTAGATATTTCGATGCTTTGGGTTTTCGCTGCGTAACCATAAAGGTTGTCAACCTCTCAATTCTTAAACTTCAGTCAAACGCCTGCCGGGCCATCTGCTGTGAAATCAGTAATCAGTGCTGCGTCGCGAACGCGGCTTTGCTCCGTTAACTGAAAGATATGTGTAAGCGTCGTATCGCGATTCATAAAATTGGGTCAGTTCCGCGCCGTCGGCCTCGGTCAACTCACCGTCTTTAACCCGGCGATTGATCAAACGCCGGAAGCCGTCGTGGAGCAGGCTCTTTTCATAACGCGCTTTTTCCGTTGCTTCGCCTACAGTCGTTCCGCGAATCACTTTCTTGATGAGATAGCCTTCGTCATCAATGTGAATGTGCGCTTCATGCGGCGCGCCAAACAGATTGTGATTGTTTCCCATCACTTCCTGGTAAGCGCCGACGAGCATGAAGGCCAGGTAATAAGTCTCACCTGGGTTCAGTGCGTGCAGTTCGAGCACCTGCTTCACATCGTGCAAGTCGACAAACTTATCGACGATGCCGTCTGAGTCGCAGGTGATGTCGCAGAGCGTTGCGTATTCCGTTGGCGTCTTGTTGAGCAAGTGAATCGGCACGATCGGAAAAAGTTGATCGAGCGCCCAATGGTCGGGCACGGAGCGGAACACAGAAAAGTTAGTCAGATATTTGGCGCACAAAAGCCGGCGCAGATCGTCAAACTCTTCTGACACGTACTTGGCCTGCTGCGCATACTTGTCAGCGCGCTCGCACACGTCCCAAAACAAAACTTCGCCTTTCGCGCGATCGACCAGGGATACCAACCCGAGGTTAAACAAGGTGAACAATTCCTCGCGATGCTCGAGCGCGTCGTGGTAATACTCGCGATAGTTTTTTACTGTGATCGACTCTCGCAGCTCTCCCAGTTCCGTAACCACCTGCGGATCGTCGGCGTCGATCTCGATCGGCGTAATGTCCTCGACCACGGTTTCGATTTCGTCTTGAACGTTTGTGATTAGCACCGCGTGATAGGCGGCGAGGAAGCGTCCCGATTCCTGAATGATCGTTGGATGGGGAACATTCTCATCGTCGCAAACCTGCTTGATGGTGTAGACGACATCGTTGGCGAATTCCTGCGCGGTGTAGTTTGCCGAAGAATCGAATGCGGTCTTCGAGCCGTCGTAGTCCACGGCCATGCCGCCGCCCACGTCGAGAAGTTCGATGGGGACTTTCATCTGATGGACCTTGGCATAGACGCGCGCAGCTTCCTTCATCGCGTTCTT
>JANMVC010000693.1:0-3004 GCA_031392315.1 Pyrinomonadaceae bacterium
GCCTACTACAACCCCGAAAAATTCGCCGCCATGGCGCCCGCCGACGTGCAGGCCCTGGTGAGCCAGTGTCCGGCCAAAGATGCCGAGCTCAAGAAAACCGGCCACCTGGTCGTGAGCGCGTCGCTCGAAGGCCCGCAAGCCGCCTTCGCCTTGCGCCCGCGCGGCGGCAAGCCGCAGGTGACCGACGGGCCTTATGCCGAAGCCAAGGAAATGGTCGGCGGCTTTTTCATCATTGAAGCAGCCGACCGTGACGAGGCCGTGCGTGTGGCTTCGCTGCATCCGGCGGCGACCTTGGGGGAGAGTGTGGGGTGGGCGATTGAGTTACACCCTATTGGGTTTTTTGAGCAGGCTCCATAGCTGTATGAGGTGCGTCCTGCGGCAATATGGCACTGCAGTTGAAAGACGTTGTTCAAGTCCCGATAGGACCGACCGGTCGAATGCGGCGGCTTCTGAGCAACACTTTATGGCCGCGTACCGGATCTTATTCGCGCAGAGCGCAACGGGACGTACTAGATGGTGTTTGACCGACTAGTGGTGAAGGAGAACGACCATTCCAAGTCAGTCACACATTCTGTAATGCACTTTTGCAGGGAAGCTACGAGTAGGCGCGCTGCAAAGCCGCTGCCGGACGATAGACGCGTCATTGCCTTCTCGTCGTGTTCCCAAGGATCAGCGACAACGTGCCGGTACTGAAGCTTAGCCGCTCCATGCACGTACTGCGAACGTAGGTCATAAAGCTGCCCCACGACATTAACTGTTGCGTTGGTTGGTCCTAGCCACAATTTCGACTTCTCTGCGAGCTGTCGACGAAGATCACCAATGCCGTCGCAGTAAAACGCTTCGAGCCCCTGCATGGCGTGGAAGAGTACTTCGCCGTCTGTCTTCATACCGAGGCCAACCACCCTAGTGTATGCAGCAAGAGCTCGCTGCAGCCGAGATGTAGCTAAGGGCGCGTTTAACATTCCAATCGACCTCGCCCAACGGACGGTCGACGTAAGCGAAAGAGAACCGACAGGCGGCCATGCATTCGTTGACTCGTCGCGAGGGTTGAACTCAGAAATACAGACCTTCTCCGTGATCGACTCAAGGATATTGCCGTCAATTACGACGACGCCTTTAGCGGTCCAAACGCAGCCTGGGCTAGAGAGTTCCGAAAGATCAAGTGCAAGATCTAGCGCACGGCCCAGATAGTAAGCAGGCTCCGCAAGTGCCGCCAGCTCTTTCAAGCTAGGATCCGGTTCATTTACGGAGACTATGGGGCTTGGCTCAAATGTCACCTTCGCCGTTACCCGAACGTAGCGAAACAGCGGAAGCGTGACTATTGATGATAGTCGGATGAAGTACGAGGCTATGGTAGCCGGTGGCTCCTCGACAGAGATCGTGACATCGGCAATCTCGTTGAACAGAATCGGGAGTGCCTGAGGCAGCTCTATCAAAAATGCTTTGATCCCTGTATCCACTATTCTGGCGCAGTCCTCAGCATCGAACACGGTGGTTCGGACGGGTAACCATGCATCCACTGTCTGAGTGACGAATCCGGGGATCGTTCCGGCGCTATTGTTCGGGGCAGTGGACATATTTTCTAAGCTTGCACCCCGTTAGTTGCCGAACAACATGCCGTGGCTAACTTTAGGCCGATGTTGGCATGTTGCTGGTGGCGATATCTAGTTTGCGAAGCCTATTGCAGACTTCCAGCACCATATCTGATCCATCAACTTCAAGCCAGCTTCCGACGAGAGCGATAGCATCATCTAGAAGCTCTCGTTGGGACTCTGAAACTTCAAAATTTGGCAAACCTAAAAGAAGATAAAGATAGTCAACTTCGAAGTACGTCTCAATATCAAAAACAAGAACACGCGTTTCGTCTGAACCGAGCGTTCCAGAAACCCATTGCTCAAACGCACCGAACCAAGCTGGCATCCGTTCCTCTGGAATGGGCTCATCTGAAATTACCTCTACCTCAGTTGGTAACCCAAAAAGCACAGCGAGCTTCTGCCTGTGAGGTTGCAATTTCTTGTCAATTTCAAATTGCTGTTTTTCGATCTGTTCAGTTGTAAGAGAATCGAAATATGCATCAGCTTGCTTTTGCATCTCGGTATTAAATGCCTGTATCGCAAGAAATCTCTGGCGAATACTCGAGTTCAAAAATTCTAGAACATAAGTTTCGTGCGATAAAAAGAGCTCTAACTTTTCAGCTATGTAATTGCTATCAACCCCCGATGTGTCAGGTAACAGCGCAGCCAACCGCCGAGCAGTAGCATCAACACCCGAATCTGATTTGAGAGCGACTTTGTCGGCCAACAGGGCCGATACGCTGGCTATATATTTTTGGTCGACACCATGCCAGATAGGAATAATCGTCTTGAGCCCTGCGATTTCGGCGGTTAATAGCGCGTCCAGTTCACGCTGTGGCCATTCTTTCGCGAAGAAGGGCCGACTTAAAATCACAATACCGAAATCACAGTCAACTAACCCTTTGTCAATCGAGCGGCGAAGACTGTCTCCGGGCTTTAACGAAAATTCGTCATACCAGACATTAATCCCAAGCTTCTTCAGCGCGTGAGCGAGCGGTCGGACAAAAATTTCTTTGTCTTCACTTGCGTGACTGATAAAACATTGATTGCTCATGAAGTGGAAGGAGAGAGCTTACTGCCTACACAATGAAAGCCGATATGGCTCGCTCTTGAGGATATCGCAAGGATTCCTGGGTTCAAGGCTTGAAATACTCCTGCACCGTCTCCCAAGCCATCACTTGCAAATGTCGCGCAATCGCGGGGTCCAGGCCGGCGGTGTACTTCAAATCAACTGGTGAGGTCTTGAACAGCGACGCGTAGGTCGTGCACGCAGCCAGGTAGCTGCCGGCCAGGCTGGGGTGGCGCTTGTCGGCCACGTACAGGTTCAGGTCGGGCATTTTGGCGATGGACTTCGCGAAAGCTAGGCCTGCGGGAATGACGAGGGCGTTGTTGCCGTGGCGGAAGCCCGTTCCGGCCAGCCCGGGAAGGCG
>JANMVC010000709.1:0-6576 GCA_031392315.1 Pyrinomonadaceae bacterium
TCGAGTTCGCTTCAATCGTCAGGGCGCGGCGCGAACGGGCTACCCGCTGCTGGAAACTACGACGATGTACGGACCGAATGGTGAAGTTAGCTTCACCTCGACGAAAGAAGTTATCGAGCTTTCGCGCGAGCCGCTGGACGCAGCGTTGTTTGACGCACCGACTGGATACGTTGAGACGAAGAATGCGCAGGAGCTCTATGCGATGCCTTCGATGGACTCGATGATGTCGCAGGCAAACGAAGGCCGGCAGTCACGCGACGAAGTGCAAAACATCCCATCAAATTCAGGCAACGCCAAGGCGCCGGGTGTGATTCGCATCGGTGTGGTTCGGGTCAATAACCGCACTGACCGCGCCGTCTCGGCCGAATCGTTGCGCGCGAGTTTGATCGGCGACCTCGAGGGCAGCGGCGTCGAAGCGGTGGGATTGAATGGAATCTCGCCCGGCGAGATTGAGGCGGAGGCAAAATCGAAGCAATGTGACTTTGTGCTTTATAGCCATGTAGCTGCGCTAAAGACGTCGGCGGCAGGAAAGATTGGCGGAATGTTTGGCCGCGCCGCCGGCGTCGGCGGCATCGGCAAGACCGAGGCCAAGATCGAGTATCAGTTATTTGCCGTCGGTGAAACGCCTGCTCGCTTGCAATCGGCGGCGTCGGCCAAGGAAGAGGGAGACGATGCGAGTGCGGCAAAGGCGCTCGAACAAGAAGCCCGAATGGTCGTCGCCGAAGTGAAGAAGAAACGTAACTAGAGCCGTCGACTTAAAAACAGTAACGATCCACTAAAACACACTAACTCTTCTTCGTGAAGTTTAGTGTGTGTTCGTGGATCGTTTTACTATCCAGCACGGAAGAGCGCGAGCCCACCGGAAAACACTCCTTCAATTCGTGTCTTTGGGTTTCTCGTTCTTATTTTTCCCTTTGGGCTTTTTTTCGGCAGGCGGCGGCAGGCCTGCAGCCGCTTCGACTATTTCGTCCGCATGCTTGACGAACAATTCGAAACCAATTGCTTCTGCATCGTCCTTTGGCTGAGCTTGTAACGGCTTCAGTCGTTCGACTGTGGCCGACGCGGCCGCGGCCAACTTGCGCAGCGCTTTTGGAATCAGCGGATTTTTCTCGTCGCGAGCATTGACGTCGTCGATGTTGGTGATGGCCTCATTAAGGATCCTGGCGATATCCCCGATCAGTTCGGCCCGCGTCCCGGCCGGCACTTCACCCCAAACCTCGGAATCTTTTTTCAATTGCTTTTCAGCAGTCGCGACCGTGCCACTCAAAACGAGCATTCGGCGTTCGATGGCCTTTATGAACACGTCGATACGCTTGTCGAGGATTTGCGCCTCGCGAACGACTTCTACTTCTTGAGGCGTCAGATGGTCGCGAGCTTGAGAGCGACAAATCGTCGGCAGGGCGAACGTCAGGACAAGAGCCGTTGCCATCAGGGAAGGATGAAAAATTCCGCGAGCGAGTTTCATGGGGTTGGCCTCGGCGCGGCGGAGTTTTCTGGTGACAGCTTGGCCGGAGATTTCAGTTCACCAGTTGGCCGTTGGCTATCACGCACGACTGTCTCGCCATAGAAAGAGTTCAGTGCTTCGGTACGACCTTTTCGCGCCGAGTCTTCAATCTCTTTCAACCAGACCGCGTATTCTGCCGGAGTGGTGCGGCGCAGGCCGCTGAGGCGCGGACCGTGTGCCCGCAGCGCGAGCTCGAGGCGCTTATAAAGATCGCGTGTCTTGTTGCTGCCGGTTTTCATCGTGCCCAAATATGCAAAAGCATTTTCTATGATGGCCCAATAGCGCGCGGCTTCTCCCAGGGCATTGTCATAGCTGCGTTCGGCGGTGTGCGCTTCAGCCTTGGCCAGATGGGCTTCAGCCAGAATGATGGAGGTCTTAACCCGCGCCTTGGGATCCTTCGACGCATTTAGCTGTTCGCGATCCAGGATCGAAATTACTTTGACTGGCGGAGGCACTGGGATGTCGTGAACTTGCGGCTGCTGGGCGAGAGCCGCCGTGCCAGCCGAGGCAACCAACAGCATCGCCGCGACGAAGCTGAGCCTTTCAATGCGATGGGATTGCTGGATTTGGGAAGCGTTCATCTGATCTCGTTTGCGGCTAGCAGGCTCAGGTTGACCGGCCTGGCTTGCGTTTCGTCCCCTGGCCCATCTTGATCTGGCGTCGCAAGGAAGGCAGTCTTAGTTTGACCTTGTCGATTTCAAGTTGATTCGTGTTCGCATCGGCGCCGGCAAGAAAGAGTTCATAGGCTGTCAACGCAGCTTCGTATTCTCCAAGATAATCATGGGCGGTGGCAATGAAATAATGGGCGACGGTCAGCTCGGGCTTCGCCTTTAATAGCCACTGATACTCCCCCACCGCTTCAGGATACTGCTTAAGCTTGTATAGCGCGGTAGCCAGATTGGCGTGGGCGGCGTAATTGTCCGGCGCGAACTTGACTACTTTCCGGAGAATGGCAACGGCTTCGGGAAATCTCATCGCCTGGACCAGGGCCGAACTGTATCCGGTTGCATAGTCTGCATTGTCGGGTTGGAGCGCGGAGGCGCGCCGGTAAAACTCGAGGGCGCGATTGGGATCTGCAGTGCGGTAGGAATCACCGAGTCGTGCCAGCAGCAGAGGATTGTCAGGATTCGTTTTGAGCAGCTTCTCGAGTGCCGCCCGCGCCACGCTTGGATCGTCACTGTTAGCAGCCTCGATTTCTTGAGGGGTGCCAATGACTTTGATTCCGCCCGCGCCTGCATTTGTTTCGGGCTTCAGCAGACCGGCTGACTGAGCGACCCGGCGCGCGTCCTCAGGTTGGCCGGCAAGCTGGTAGGCGTCTGCCAATCGGGCGGCGCTCGACTTGTCGTCCTTAACCAATGGCTCAGCCGCTTTGAGGTCCTCGATGGCGCGGGCCGAGTTGCGATCTGCGATCAAAATCTCGGCGCGTTCCAGCAACGCGGCAAGATTGAGAGGTTCGAGCTTTATGACGTGATCCAGACTTGCCAGTGCGCCAACCGCGTTGCCGGCGCGACGTTCGGCTTGGGCGCGCAAGAGCCAGGTAGCCGGAGGAGCCTCCAGATCGCTTGTTGCCTTGGTTGCGAGTTGTACCGCTTCCTTCGCGTCGCCGGCTCGCAAGCGAATGTCCGCCAGAATCCGGAGGGCGAGACTGTTTTGCGGGTCCAGCTTGATGGCTTGCCGTAAAAGCGCATCAGCTTCCGCATCACGATTGAGGCGAACCAGCAGCGTGCCTAACGCCGTGTATGGGAGTGCCCAATCCTTGCGGAGCGCGATCGCTCGCCGAAAGCTGGCTTCCGATTCAGCCGGTCGGCTCAAGGAAGATAAGACGTTGCCTCGCTGGAATTCCGCTTCCGGAAAATCGGGCCGGACTTTGATCGCCTCGTCGTAGAGTTCCAGTGCCTTTTCGAGTTCGCCGCGCGCGTGGGCATTTTGTCCCCGCTCGAATAGTTTCACCGGATCCGCCGCCGAGTCGCTAAAGGCGTCTTCGCTTTGTGCCAGCGCAATGATGTGGCTGCTATGCGCGACGGCTAACAACGTCGAAACCAGCAACGCGGAACAGGCCCACGGCGAAATAATGTTTGATAGCTGACGGTTCATGAAAAAATCGCAGGGCGAGAATCGGTCCAGGGAGTAGTCGATCTTAACACGCTAAAAGTTTACGCGTCCAAATCCATACCGGCTTAGCGACGCGATTCTGAGATGCTGGTTGCGCTCGTCTTGATGCATGGGATAACATTGCGAACAGTAAATCCCGTCTCAAAATTTAGAGAAACAATGCGCGTGCGGCTTACGCGTGTCTGCGTCCGGAGAACCCGATTTGTGACTAGTGTGCTGGTTGAAAAGAGCGAGCCGAGGATAGCTAACGAGAACGGCGCCGACCTGCCGCTCATCGATCTCACCGCCAAGCAGCGGCGACTGCGCAACCTCATGCGCGAGATGGGCTCGGCCGTCATTGCTTATTCCGGGGGAGTTGACAGCAGCTACGTCGCTTATGTCGCCAGCGAAGAATTGGGCAGCGCTGCCCTCTGCGTAACCGGCGAGTCGGCGAGCATGGCGATCAGCGAGCGCGAGCACAGCGAAGAGATCGCGAAACAGTTTGGATGGCGCCGGGAAGTGATCCAAACAGAAGAGTTGAGCGATGTGAACTACACTGCTAATAGCCCGAGTCGGTGTTTCTTTTGCAAAGACGAACTCTACAAGAAGCTCGGCACTCTGGCGCGCGACCGTGGGGTCGCGTTTATAGTGGACGGCTCAACAGTTGACGATCTGGCGGACTACCGTCCGGGCCGCGCGGCGGCAACCGGCCATGGCGTGCGCAGCCCTTTGATCGAAGCAGGCATGACGAAGTCTGATGTGCGGGCGTTGAGCAGAATTGCTGGACTACCAACGTGGGACAAGCCTGCCAGTCCCTGCTTGTCTTCACGAATTGCCTATGGAATTCCGGTGACCATTGAACGCCTGTCGGCAGTTGATCAAGGCGAAGATATCCTTCGCTCGATGGGCTTTCGCGAGTTTCGGGTTCGTCACCACGATAATCTCGCCCGACTCGAAATCGCCCCCGCGGAAATGCCACGCGCCCTGAGCGTCGAAGTCGTTAACGAACTCGCCCAACGCTTTCGGGATCTGGGATTTAAATATGTGACCCTGGATTTGCAGGGTTATCGCAGCGGAGCAATGAACGAGGCCCTCGAACTGCCAAGTTAGTAACGCGCTCAAATTTGACAACCTTTCGGAGATGACCATGTCCAGTATGAACAGCACAGCCTATGTAGACGACATCCGCGAGATAAAGGAAGAGAATCCGTTCGAGTCAATGATGTCGCGCTTCGATCGCGCGGCTCAGTTGCTTAATCTCGACGCGGATTTATATGCGGTGATGCGCGTTCCAAATCGCGAGTTGAAGGTTTACATACCTACCAGGATGGACTCTGGCCGGATTCAAGTGTTTGAGGGTTATCGAGTGCAACACAACTTCGCGCGCGGTCCGGCCAAAGGCGGCATACGATATTCGCCGGATGTGAGCCTCGATGAAGTGAGAGCTCTGGCGGCGTGGATGACATGGAAGTGCGCGGTGGTCAACGTCCCTTTTGGCGGCGCGAAGGGCGGGGTGATTTGCGATCCTCAACAAATGTCGATTGGCGAGCTTGAGCGGATGACGCGCCGCTATGCATCTGAGTTGCTCGACTTCATCGGACCGGAAAAGGACGTGCCTGCGCCGGACATGAATACGAATGAGCAGACCATGGCCTGGATCATGGACACTTATTCGATGCACGCCAGGCACACCGTCACCGCGGTGGTAACGGGAAAGCCGATCGACCTTGGCGGATCCTCCGGCCGTCGCGAGGCGACTGGCCGCGGAATCTTGTTTGTAATCAATGAGGCGATCAAGAGATTTGGGATGACCCCGGAGACGACTCGAGTCGTGGTGCAAGGCTCAGGAAACGTGGGAGGCATTGGCGCCCAGTTGTTACACGAGGCGGGTTATAAGGTTGTGGCCATTTCCGATGTTCACGGCGGTATTTACAATCCAAACGGGATAGATATTCCCGCGGTTCTCAAGCATCTGTACGCCACGCGCTCCTTTGAGGACTTTGCAGGCGTCGAGAGGGTTTCTAACAGTGAACTGCTGGAGTTGGAGTGCGATGTGCTTGTTCCGGCGGCCACGGAAAACCAGATTACCTCGCAAAATGCTGATCGAATCAAGTGTAAAGTGCTGGCTGAGGGCGCCAACGGCCCTACCACCGCCGCCGCGGATGAGGTTCTTCACGAGAAGGGAATTTTTGTAATTCCTGACATTCTCGCGAATGCAGGGGGCGTGACGGTCTCTTATTTCGAATGGGTCCAGGACAGAATGGGTTATTTCTGGCGGGAAGATGTAATTAATCAACGCCTTCAGGACACCATGGTTGCCAGCTTCAACGACCTTTGCCGCTACGCCGACGCACACTCGGTGGATACCCGAACAGCGGCCTACATGCTCGCCATAGACCGTGTGGCTTACGACACGCGGATGCGTGGTATCTATGCGTGACGGAAAAAACATAAAGAAAGTGGCCTTAAGTCGGGAAAATGTGTTGATTTCACCAGGAAGGTAGAGTATGGTCTGGCATGATTTTGTATCTCGGACAAGTGTGACGAAATTTTCGGGATGACTCGGTTCGAGAGCTAATCATTTGACACTAAGCAACGCTTTTCTTAGGTGAAGTGGCGTTTAGATTTCTCAAGCGACGAATCGGGCGGTGCAGCCACTCGTGGATTTTGCGCTTTTGTTACGACGAAGCTCAACAGGAACAATAGGAATCGGAGTGCTGGGGGTACGGGTTCGTCAGCTTGCAGTTGGCGCCTCCGGAAAGCAAGGACGATAAGCTAGATGTCTCTGGCGACTTGCTGACGGTGGCATTCATAATCAAACTTCTATAATCAGGTTTCGCAGGAGGAATGCGATGAGACTCGCAAACAGAGCGCTAATAGCCGCGCTCGCAACATTAATGCTATGTGCCGTGGTATCGGCGCAGACTTTAAGATTACCGGAGGATCCGCGGAATCAATCTCCGGCGGTGGGCACGGGAGGA
>JANMVC010000004.1:0-6809 GCA_031392315.1 Pyrinomonadaceae bacterium
TGTGAAGTGATTTCCACGCCGCCGTGCTGCAAATCTTTTACGGGTTGGTTTCCGCCACGATGTCCAAAAACCAGCTTGAAGGTTTCCCCTCCGAAAGCGCGGCCCAGCAACTGGTGGCCAAAGCAGATGCCGAAGGTGGGCTTCCGCGACTCAACAATTCGCCGAATCTCGTCCACTTCTTTATTCATCGAAGCCGGATCGCCGGGGCCATTGGAAAGAAAGATGCCGTCGGGATTCAGCGCCAGAATCTCCGCCGCCGGAGTTGATGCGGGAACCACGGTGATGCGACACCCCAGCCGGGCCAACTCACGCAAAGAGTTTCTCTTCACGCCGAAGTCGTAACACACTACATGGAATCGCTGGTTTCCTTCCGGCGCGATCTCATAACGCGCCTTCGTCGTCACCAGCGTTGCCAGCTCGCGATTCTCCATCGAAGGCGACTGGCGCGCCTTCTCTATCAAGCTCTCGTCATTCAAATCCACGGTGGAGATGCAGGCGCGCATGGCTCCTTTATCGCGGATGTGGCGGACCAGCGCCCGGGTGTCGATTCCTTCGAGCGCAACAATGTTCCATCGTTTCAAATAATCATCGAGACTTTCCTGCGACCGCCAGTTGGAAGCCACGCGGCTCGCTTCACGCACGACAAACCCCTCGACCCAGGGCCGATCAGATTCTTCGTCCTCGCTGTTGACGCCATAGTTTCCAAGTAGCGGATAGGTCATGCAGACGATCTGGCCGGCGTAAGAAGGATCGGTGAGCACTTCCTGATAGCCGGTCATCGACGTGTTGAAAACCATCTCCCCACAGGCTTCGCCTTCGGCAGCCCACGACCGGCCGCGGAAGATTCGCCCGTCTTCCAGGGCGAGCAGCGCGGGTGTTTGGTTTCTAAGTGGCATCGTGTTCGTGGTCCAAAGTCCAAGGTTCCAAAGTCCAAGGTCCAAGGTCAATCGTCGTCTAACTAAACTGTCCCTAACTTTGGACCTTGGACATTGGACTTTGGACTCTGGACTCTGGACTGATTACTGACTGCTCTTAATAAACTGTTGCGCTTCGTTAAGCCAGCGCTTGTCCGCGCGATACTTATACGCTGGCGCGGTCTTCACCGCTTCAATACATGCCTGCATCGAGCTGGCGGCCTCGCGGCGGTGGCCCATGCCGGCGTGCGCGCGGCCCATCAGGTAAAGCGCTTCGGGATCCGAAGGACGATGCTCCAGAAATCGTTCGAGCGCGTCGCGCGCATCTTCAAACTGGCCGGCGTCGATATAGGTGGCGCCAACCTCGCGCCAAATTTCGTGTTGGGCGTGCGTCTGGTCGCGCGTCACAACTTGCTCAAAGTTTTTCACCGCTTCGGCGTGGCGTTTTTGTTGCCGGGCAATACGTCCTAACTGGTAATGCGCATCGATCTCCTCTTCGTCGATCTGAATCGCCCGCTCGAAACGTTCGCGCGCCGCGTCGAGTTCATTTCGCTGTTGATGAATCAATCCAAGGTTGTAATGCGCTGACGCATCCGCGGGATTAAGAGTCGCCGCTTCCAGGTTTTGTTTGAAGGATTCGCGGGCGCGCTGCGAACGCAATAGGCCGCCGATGTAACCGCGGGCGAGCACAAAGACAATCAAGAGCAGGAGCGGCGACGCCAGGATCGGGCTCAACAAGAGCGCCCAGACCGGCGAGACAATAAGCGCCAGAGATAATCCCGAGATCGAAATCGCCACCGCACGCAAAGTCGAAATTCGGAAGACTTCGCGCACGGCCATGACCGCCGCAACCGCGAAGCCAAATAGTTTCACGGTCCGAAACAAGCCCTCCGCAACCAGGCGCGGATCGTTGAGAAGAATTTGCAACTGCGCGCGGAACTCGGGCGAGAGACGGAACCAGGCTTCGAGTTGGCCGGCGGATTGGGCTGACTGAGCGACATACGAAGCTTGTATTCCACTCAGATTGAAAAAAATCGCGACCGGGATGGCCACGAGATTGGCAATCGCCAGCGCGTAAAGAAACGTAGACGCAAGCGAAGCGTATTCCTGTTGGAGCAGCAGACCAAAGCGGCCGCGACGCTCCACCAGGTTCGCCACCAGGGCGATAATGGGAACGAGGACCACTGCAACCAGGAGCAGAGATATGGCCGACTGAACGATGACCCGAATGATCGTGCCTGGCCCGGTAATGATGAGGCTTCGATTTCCGACCAGCCACTGCGTAACGAGGAAATATGCAAGCTGACTAAGCAGCGCCATCAGTCCGACGCCGGCCAGCGGGGCGCGATCACGCATTTCTCGAAAACCACGCCCAGGCGCGTAGAAAATCATTCCCAGAATTCGTAACCAATCAAATGCGTTCACCTGACAACTCTCATCCGGTACAAACTATCTTTCCTCATATTGCATCTCTGGCGCGGCATTCGGCGGCGAGGGCACCGTCTTGATATCTTCATGGCGAATCACGCTGGCGGCGCTCAAAGGCCAATAGCGAAACAGCGCCTTGCCGTAAACATATTTCTTCGGCACCAAACCCCATGTGCGCGAGTCGCTGGAATTGTCGCGGTTGTCGCCCATCACAAAATAGTAACTCGGCCGAACGTAGACCGGCGGTTGGCTTCGCGGCGACAAGCTCAACCGGCGATCCAGATACTTCTCATCGAGATCGCTGCCATTCACGTGCACTACACCTTCGCGCATCTCAACCGTATCTCCGGGCAATCCGATAACGCGTTTGATGTAACTCTTCGACGGGTCATCAGGAAACCAGAACACCACGATATCGCCGCGTTCAACCTTCGGTGCCCAACGATACTCGTCGTAATAGATCAGTTTATTTACAAAGATTCGCTCGCCGTCGTGAAGCCGCGGCAGCATGGAAGTGCCTTCCACTTTTACGGGCTGCACGACGAAAACAACTACCAGCGCGGCAATCATCAGCGCGAACACAAGATCGCGGAGCAGCAAGCGGCTTTCGGACCAGAGGCCGTGACGCGAGGCCTGCTCGGGCCTGTGGATCTGAATATCTTTGTCGTCGTCGATATGCACATCGCCGAAAGGCGGTGGACGACGGGTTCTAATGCCGAACATATCTTGAGGTTAGCTTTCACATGGTTGCTTGTCAAAGCGAAGCCATTGGCCGTGAGCGTGCAAGAAAGGCTGCAAAGTTTGCGAAGTGGGACGCAATGTTACGCAAAGAGATTTTCGCGCAATAGCCGCTCAGCTCGATCCGTTCGCCACGCACGTCCAAACTGCACGTTGCCCTAAGGTTGACAGTCTTCGTTACGCATCTCTATCATCCCTTCCTGCATTCACCAGTTCAGCCGAATCATTCATTGAGATGCGCAACGGAGGCTTAAAGCCGTGATCAAACTGGATATTATCAACCGCGTGGCGGAAAAAACCGGCGTGCCCAAGATGCGGGCCGAGCAGGCGGTGGATGCGCTTTTCCATTCGATGAAGGAAGCGCTCACGCGTGGTGAACGGATCGAACTGCGCGGCTTTGGCGTGTTTGTGGTGAAGCCCCGCAAGCGCGGCGTCGGGCGCAATCCGCGCACCGGCGAGGAAGTAGCAATTCCATCCGGCAAGACGATTCGTTTCAAGCCGGGCAAAGATTTGCAGGTGAGCGACGATGTCACGCTCCACAGCGAAACCGGTAACGATGCGGAGGACTCTGATCTCTAAGATCTGAACCCGATTGTTGAACTAATTGCGAGGCCGGCGTCAGGACTTTATTTCCCGACACTGGCCTCAAACTTTGAAAAGAGTAGTGAGTGTCGGAGCCATTTCAAATCACTGGTAACCTGCGGCGGCCCGGCAGCGTCGCGAGACGCAGGCAATTTACAAATCCAACTCGGCGGGAGTGGACCAAACACGGCGGGCTCTTCCTACTCACGCTCGTCTCGACCACCTTTGCCGGAATTGTAATCGCAGCACCCGAAGTGGATGTGCCGGAACCTGCGCTTTCCGGCGTTCTCAGCTATCTCTTGTACGTGCCGGATTATTACTTGCGCATCGTCGCTGCCCTGGTCTTATTCTCCATTACCCATCCAGCAATCCTCGCTGAAGGACTGCGTTTCTCATTAGCGCTGCTGACAATTCTAACGGCCCATGAGATGGGCCACTATCTCGCCTGCCGCTATTACGGCGTCAACGCTACGTTGCCTTTCTTCATTCCGGCGCCGCCCCTTTTCCTGGCCGGCACCTTTGGCGCGTTCATTAAGATGAAGTCGCCGATCCCGTCGCGCCGGGCTCTGTTTGATATCGGTTTGGCTGGACCACTGGCCGGCTTCGTAGCGCTGTTGCCCTTCGCTTTGGCGGGAATTCTGACTCTGCAGGACGCGCCACTGCAGGTCGCAGACTCCCTGATCATATTCAACGACCCGCTGCTGTTCCAAATTATCGGCAAAATCACCGGCGCAAATCTCCTCGCTGCGATGCCGAATGCATTCTACATGGCGGCCTGGATTGGATTGCTGGTTACGAGTCTAAATCTAATGCCGGTGGGCCAACTCGATGGCGGCCACGGAACTTTCTCAGTTTTCGGACCACGCCTGCATCGGATACTTGGGCGCGTCGCGTTCGTCGTCATGGCCTTGATGGCTGTGCTTGGGTATGTGTGGTATGGCAGTCCGAGCGGGTTTCTTTATGCAGTGCTATTGGCGGTGATGCTGAAAGTGCGCCATCCCGCGCCGGAAGAATTGGAACCGCTGGGCAACGCCCGCATTGCGGTCGGCGTGATTACGCTGATCGTCTTCGCGCTCTCGTTCGTGCCGTTTCCAATTACGATTACCTGAGGCAGAACCACGAAGGCACAAAGTCACTAAGGACGAGGTTAGCACTTTCGCATCGTCTTCCTTAGTGTCTTTGTGTCTTGGTGGTAATCACTGTCAGCTCGTCGCCGCGGCGGGCAGTAGTCACTTGAGATCGCGCACGATGGTGGCGACTTCCTCCTGATCCGCGAGCGCGATCATGAATAGCTTTGTAGTTTGATGTTTAAGACGGCGAGAGGTGCGCAACAGGAATCTCTTCGATTCTCTCGAAGGGTTTGGTTCCGTTAGCAATGTCGTTCACCGCATGAAGAATATCAGCACTGTAATACCTTGAGCCGCAGGCGTCGCAGACTCCAATGACCACATCTTCAAGAATGATGAAACCCTTCTTATGCTTAAAGGCTTCACGCTCCACTTTCTTCGGACGAACGCTGCCTTCACAATGTTCGCACCGATAGCCGTACAGTGAGTTCTTATTTGTCGTTACTGGCTTCATAGACCGTAATGATTAGATAACGTTTGCTGCCCTGAAAGCGCCCGACGACACCCACGGAAGTCTCGCCGTCCGTGGCAATCCCTTCCACAACATACCTTGCGCCCCTCGGATCGTCTGTTTCTCTACGCACAATCTGTCCATTCAATATAGCCTGTTCGACATCCAGTATATCAAGGTCGTCCTCGGCCATCTCCTCCATGGCGTGAACAGTCATGTCGTAGGCTCTGAGCCGAATCGTTTCTCTGATTCGTTCTATGGTTCGCCGAGCCACGGGTTGAGTTTACCAGAAGATGCAGGATTACCCTCAGCTCGTCGCAGCGGCGGGCAGTAGTCCCTTAATCTCGCGCACAACCTTCGCCACTTCCTCCTGATCCGCAAGCGCAATCATGAAGAGTTTGTAACCTTCATGGAAGCAGATCACGCCATTGGCAAACAGCCAGACGCCACCGAGAAAAGGATTTCCGCCCAGCACCCAACTCACCGGAGCGCCGGCGACGCTGGCTGGCTGAAGTATTTGCGCAAACATCGCCGCACCCGCAGCGCAGCTAAACGCTCCCAGCAACGGCGCACCTACATACTTCGTCATGTTGCGCTGAAACTCGACGCGTTTGCGTTCAGCCTCATCGAGCTGGCCCGCGGCGATCAGTTCTTCCTGTTTGCGCAGGTAGGAATCAAACTTTTCGCTTAACTTCCGGATACCAAAGACCGGCAAGGCGGAGTGAGTGAGCCAATGCGGATGCGCTCCCAACAAAACGGCGTCGATGCCGGGAAAGCCGGCGCCCATGCGTATGCCGAGGATCAGTGAAAACGAAACAGCCGCGGCCTTCCCAGGATTCTCCTTAATCCAGTCGCGGGCTTTCAGAATTCCGGCCGTGGCCGCGCTCGAGGCGCGCGTTACCTTCGCGCCGGTGTCATAAACCTGGGAAGCGCGATCGTAGTAAGCCTTCGCATCGTCAAAAACCTCGCCGGCCTTCTTCCCAACCTTCTCGCCGGTTTCGCCAGTGGCCTCGCGGATGACCTGACCCGCCTTTTTTGCGCCACGCACGGCCTCATCGGCCACCCGGCGCGCGGTGTCAGAAACCTCGGCGTTCTCGGCCAGCCGTTCAGCTTCGGATCGCAGCCTCTCCGCTCCTGACGAAATGGTGTCAGCGCCGCGTTTTGCCGCATCGCTGGCCGCGCGCGCGCCTTCGTCTACCAGGTCAGAGATTGCAAACTTCTCGTCAAGTTCCCGCGCCTTTCGCCGGGCTGTTTTTTGCCATTCGTCGATTTTTTCTTTGTAGTCAGTCATTTGATTTAGGACCTGGGATTCAAGCGATATGCCTGGCTGCTAACCGCCGACAGCTCAATTTTGGCCTGTGAATTTACCTGTACGCTCAGGGCTGCCGGTGAGTTCATCCTATCATTCCGGACCGGTTCTCGCCGTGCGATTTCGGTGTTTGCCATCCCAGAAATTGCGAGCTATAGTAGCGACAACTAGATGGTTGGTGAATCCTTCCATCACGTGGTTGCTGGGGTGAGGACAGTGACCACACAGATTAGGCGCGACAGTTGAAAAACCGTCGCGCC
>JANMVC010000010.1:0-4918 GCA_031392315.1 Pyrinomonadaceae bacterium
GCGGCGCTCCGCATCTTTGGATTGATTGCACCCGAGCTGAAACTCGTCGAAGAGGAGTTTGCCCACCAGGCGCAATCGAATATCCAGGTCATCGAATACCTCGGCGACTACCTGCGCGCTTCGGGTGGTAAACGGGTGCGCCCCGCACTAACAATTCTTTCAAACTACGCCGTGGGCGGCGACGGTTCAAACTACAACTCGATTCGCATGGCGACCGTGATGGAATTTCTTCACACCGCCACGTTGGTCCACGACGACATCATCGACGGCGCGGACACGCGCCGCAGTCGTCCCACCGTCAACGCGCTTTACGATAACAAGACCGCAGTATTGATGGGCGACTGGCTTTACATGTCGGCCTTCGAGACAAGCCTGGCGGAAAGGTCGTTGGCCATTCTAGAAATTCTGACTCGCGTTACCAGAAAGATGACCGAAGGTGAGTTGTTGCAACTGACGACGCTGGGTCGGACTGACCTCTTTGAACAGCAGTATCTCGACATCATCCAACGCAAGACTGCCTATCTCTTCAGCGCCTGTTGCGAAGTGGGCGCTCTGCTTGGCGGCGCGAGCGCTGATGAACAGAAAGCGCTCGCGGACTATGGAATGAACCTGGGAACAGCCTTTCAGCTCACTGACGATTTACTGGACTTCACCTCAACTGACGATGCGCTGGGGAAGAGTGTTGGCGTAGATTTGTTAGGTGGCAAGGTGACGTTGCCTTTGATTTACTTGATGGCCGAAGAACCCGCCACGCGCCAGTTGGTGGAAACCGTCATCGCAGAAAAGGGATATGAAAGTGTGTCGCGAGGCGAGTTACTGGCAGCCGTGGATCGAATTGGCGGACTCGAACGCACTCGGTCAAGGGCAGATGACTACGCCGCTGCGGCCCGCTCCGCGCTCGATAACTTGCCGCAGTCAGAGCATTTGGAATCGTTGCGGTCAATACCTACCTACGTTCTCGATCGCGATCGGTAGTCGAATTTGTAACGCAAACTGTTAGTTTGCGTCGGATTGGGTGGATTCCACCTCGACAGCGACCCTGCTAGGGAACAGATTCCAAGCATCGAAATACGCAAACTAACAGTTTGCGTTACACGCTCTTCCATGGGGATTGTGCAAATCCCCAAATCCCTTTAAGATTCCCAGCATGATGGATCGACCCAGCGACAACCTTCTCTCTCGCCTGGAGCAAAGCCTGCGGCAGTCTCGCGCGGCCCGCATGCATTTGGGAGCGCGGCTGCGGGAACTCGAGGCCGAGGCAGACGCTGTGCGCGCCGAACTCGCCGAGATGGACACGCTGGCGACTCAGACGGAGGCTGCGATATACCGCATGCTGTCGTCCGTCTTGAATTCCAGTAATCTTTCAGTCAGCGGGATTGCCTCAGGGCTGCCGTCAGACGCGGAACTTGAAGCAGCCATGCGTCAGGCGTCTCCGCAGACCGCCAGGCCATTTTCGCTCGATGACCGCCGGCAGGAGATTCCGGCTATCCGTTCCGATATCGAGCCGGTCAGCGATCGCTTCATGGATCGGACCATTCCGCAAGCTGTCACGATGCTGCTGCGGGAAGAGGGTGGCGCGCTCCACGTAAATGAAATCTACAACCGTCTGCTCGAAGGCGGATTTAGATTCACTGGACAAAACCCCACGATCAGCGTCGCTGTTTCGCTCAACCGAAATATGCGTTTTCGCAAAACTGCCCCCGGCACGTTTGACCTCATGATCCGCGACGCGTCCAAGGCGTCTTAGCGATTGGCGAAACCCAGGCGCGGAGTTGGCCAGCACGCTCAAAGCCTAATCACATTTTCCATTTATCATTTTTCATTTCTCAGTTTCCATTGGTCTCCATGCCCGATGAAAGGCTTGCAATGGGAAATGAGAAATGACCAATGGAAAATTCCGTGCGCTTTCAGCTCGACTTGTCATTGGTGCTGGCCGTTGATCGATGGCACGAATAGAATGTTCTCATGCGCGCAATGATTCTTTCCGCCGGCTACGGCACACGGCTTTGGCCGCTTACCGAAGATCGAACCAAGCCGGCAATTCCAATTTTAGGGAAGCCGCTCGTTGGCTACGTCGCCGAGTATCTGGCGCAGTACGGTTGCGATGAGATAGTGGTCAACCTTCATCACCGCCCGGAGTCTGTACGCCACGCGCTGGGCGACGGCAGCAGGTTTGGTGTCAGGCTTAGTTACGTCGAAGAACCGGAGATTCTGGGAACCAGCGGTGCTATGGACAACGCCCGCGCGTTACTCGATGGCGACACCTTTGTTGTTGTCAATGGAAAGATCATTACCGACATCGATCTGCACGCCGCGCTCGAAACGCATCGCCGCCGCGAGGCTCTTGCGACGCTCGTCTTGATGCCTAACCTGGCGCGCGAGCGGTTTACGGTAGTGAACACTGATGACGGTCTGCTGCAGGGATTCGGGGCGATGGCTAAAAAGGAACCTGGGGGCGACCGCGCGGATGTTCCACTGATGTTCACCGGCATTCAGATTCTTCAGCCACGAATTTTCGAGTACATTCCCCGTGGCGTTTTCTCCCACACCACTACCGAGGTCTACCCTCAGGCGATTGCCAGCGGCGAACGCATCGCGGTCCACGTGGCCGACCCAAGCAAGGAGACGTGGCGTGAATTGTCCACGCTCCAGCGCTATCTCGACATCACCCTGCAACTGCTGGCTGAGACAGGGCAAACTGTAACCGCAGGCGCGGGCTGCACAGTGTCTCCAGATGCCGTCGTGAGCGAGTCTATTCTTTGGGACGAGGTCACTGTGGCGACTGGGGCGCGCGTTAAGCGAGCAGTGCTAGCCGACCACGTAAGCATCCCCGCAGGCGAAGTGGTCGAGAATGCGGTGGTTGTCCCAGCGTCTCTGGTTCAGGACCAGCCGCCGCCGGCAAAGGCCCTCAAAGGCGAAGTCAGAGGCGATAATTTTGTTGTGCCTTTGACGCAATGATACAATCCGGGCTCACGCTAAAAAGTCGAAAGCAGTTTCCTGAATATCAAGCTCCGGAGGATCGCCGCCGCTTCTGTCCCCGATGAGTTCAACCAAACAGGTGATGACTACCAGCGCTTTTGAACTCTCCGCCTCGGAGCGACTCCTCAGGTTTCTGCAGGCGCAGGACGAAAAAAGTCATCTCGTGATTCCGCTCACGCCTGACGCCTCCACGCGCAACTATTTTCGTATTCCATGGAAAACGGGCAAGGCCGGCAATGCTGTGGCCGCCGTCTATCCCGAGCCGTTTGATCCGGATTTCCATCCCTACCTGGACGTGACCCGGCTTTTCCTGGAGAACGAAATTCCGGTACCCGAGATTTACGCCGTTGATGGTCAAAGCGGAATAATCGTCCAGGAGGATCTCGGCGACCGGCAACTGTTTCGAGTCTACGAAACAGCGCCCGTCGAGGAATGCGATCAATACAAAGAGCGGGCCGTCAACCTGATTGCGCAAATACAGAATGCCACGCAGCTGGCCTACGAGCGGCAGTCGATCTCCAGCCGTCTAGCCTTCGACGAGCCAAAGCTCTCTTGGGAACTGGATTTTTTCATCGAACATTATTTTGGAAGTCTGCGCAAGGAAACTCTGCGTCATCCCGAAGCGGCGGAACTCAAGGCGGAGCTTAACGACGTGTCCGCGGAATTGGCCGCTCGTCCGCGCGTGCTCTGTCACCGCGACTTTCATGCAGCCAACCTGATGGTCGACAAGGACAACCGGCTTCGCATAGTCGATCATCAGGACGCGCGCATGGGGCCGGTGACTTACGACCTGGTCTCGTTTCTGTTGGACCGGCGCGCTGAACCACCCTCGCTCGCGGAGTTGCGCGCATACAGATTGTTTCTGCTCGAAGAGCGCAGGCTGCTGGGTTTGGAAGCGCTCGACCCTGATGAGATTGCGACCGAGTTTCGGTTCATGACTATCCAGCGGGGCTTGAAGGCTATCGGCACGTTTTCGTATCAGACGGCAGTTTGCGGTCGCGGTGAAGCATATGAGAAGTTTATTGAGCCAACGTTGCTCATCGTGCTGCAGGCGGCAGATTGGCTGGACAGATTTCCGGTATTACGCCGGATGCTGCGCGAGCGAGTAGGAAATAACTGAATGTAACGCAAACTGTTAGTTTGCGTCGCCCAGGAAAGAAAAGCCATGCGAGGCCTGAATTGAGATTCCCAAGAAGAACCGCAAACTCGCAGTTTGCGTTACAAAAACGAAATGGCAACTGAATCAACATCATTGGAAACTATCACCGCACCACGCGCTTCCATCAGGGATCTTGCTGACTACGTCGGCCAGGAAGTGACGATCAAGGGCTGGCTCTACAATCTGCGTTCCAGCGGAAAGATTCTTTTTCCCCAACTGCGCGACGGCACCGGAGTAGTTCAATGCGTGGCGCTGAAGAACGCGATTACGCCAGAGGTTTGGGAAGCGTTAAAGAGCCTCGGGCAGGAATCGGCGTTGGCGATAACCGGAACTGTGCGCGCTGACGAAAGGGCGCCTGGTGGCTACGAAATCGATCTGCGCACCGCTGAAGTATTCGACGAAGTGCGGGACTACCCCATCACTCCGAAGGAACACGGTACTGATTTTCTGATGGACCATCGCCATCTGTGGCTCAGGTCACGCCGCCAGCATGCAATCCTCAAAGTTCGACATACGGTGGTGAAGGCCGTCCGCGATTTCCTGGATAACGATGGCTTCACGCTCGCTGATTCTCCGATTTTTACCCCAGCCGCATGCGAGGGCACATCCACTCTTTTTGAAGTGGACTACTTCGACGGTGAAAAGGCTTACCTGACGCAGTCTGGCCAGCTTTACAACGAAGCTACCGCCGCAGCGTTTGGTAAAGCCTACTGTTTTGGTCCCACCTTTCGTGCGGAGAAATCAAAAACGCGGCGTCACCTGACTGAGTTTTGGATGGTC
>JANMVC010000106.1:0-3704 GCA_031392315.1 Pyrinomonadaceae bacterium
GGTAAGCTGTGAACCGATGTGAAAGTGGAGCAGGCGCAACATGTCGATCTTATCGGCCTGTTCGAGACGCCGAATCACTTCCAGCATCTCGGTCGTGGTTAAGCCAAACTTTGCCGCCTCGCCTCCGGATTTTTCCCAGCGACCAGAACCCTTCGAGTAAAGCTTGACGCGCATCCCGAGGATCGGAGCTGGACCATCGCTTCGTTCTACGATGTTCAGCACGTGATCGAGTTCGTTCAGTTTCTCGATGACAATCACAACGCGCTTGCCGCTACGGGCGCCGGCGAAAGCGAGTTCAATAAACTCTTCGTCCTTAAATCCGTTGAGCACGAGCAAGCTGTCCGGAGTTTGCTCCAGAGCCAGCGCCGCATAGAGTTCGGCTTTTGAGCCAGCTTCCAGGCCAAAGTCGTAGCGCGAGCCTTCTCTTAAATACTCCTCGACGAGCGATCTTTGCTGGTTAACCTTCATCGGATAGACGCACATGTGCGCGCCTTCATATTCAAACTCCTTGATTGAGCGGCTGAACGCGCGCTGGAGCTTCCGGACCTGTGCCGCCATCAACTGAGGGAATCTGAGGAGCACGGGTGCGCCAATACCACGCTTGGCGAGGTCGTCAATGATTTCCTTCAAATCTGCTGAACGGGAGTCACCTTCGGCGGGACGAACTATCAAGTTTCCCTTGCGGTTTACGTCAAAGTATCCAGCGCCCCAGTTTTCGATCCCATAGGTTTCGAGCGTCTGCTCAATTGCCGTGGTCAATTCGCGGTTCTCCTAAATGCGTGCGGAAAAACTTGTCTGCTGATGAATCCAGCCGCAAAGCGTAGTTATAGACATCCCGAGTTCGGTTGCGGAGAAATTCTAAGGATGGGACGCTTAGTGGCGTAAGGTAACAGAAAACGATGAGTGGGTCTATAACTTTTTTGTTTCGGAAACGTTTTATTAGGGCTTTAAACCCCGAGCTAACAAGGAGTTAGCGGCTAAACACAGGCGGCAGCGCAGCGCTTTGCAGCAATAACCTTGACATAGTAAGCTACCTGCCTATAATGCAAGCTTTTTTACGCGCCGTCGCTGTATGACGTTCGGCCCCTTTTCCAGCAAGTCGGGCTTCCAACCACACTTCGCGCCAAACACCACTCCGGGGCGAAGAGCACCCCTAACACTCCCAATTTCTTTCAGGAGAAACCATGAACCCTAAGACTGTCTTGAAATATGCTTCTGACCAGGGCGCAAAATTCGTCTCGGTTAGATTCACTGATCTGCCAGGCTCCTGGCACCACTTAACATTTCCCATCGCCGAATTGGGTGAAGCCCAGTTTGAAGATGGCTTTGGTTTTGATGCTTCGTCGATTCGCGGTTGGGCTGCCATTCATGAATCAGACATGCTGCTGGTTCCCGACGCCTCGCGCTACTGGATGGATCCGTTTGCGGAACATGCCACGCTGTGTGTCGTGGGAAATGCTGTCGATCCGATTACCAAGGAAGGTTATGCCTTCGACCCGCGTTCAGTCGCCGTACGCGCTGAGAATTATTTGAAGTTTACCGGTCTCGCGGACACTGCTTACTTCGGACCGGAAGCGGAATTTTTTGTTTTCGACTCGGTAAAGTTTCATAACGAACAACAGTCAGCCGGCTACTCAATCGATTCTGACGAAGGCCACTGGAACAGCGGCCGCGATGCCAATGAATTCCAGGGCTCGAATCTTGGCTACCGCATTCGTCCGAAGGAAGGTTATGTGCCGGTTCCGCCAACTGACGCGCTGAGCGATCTGCGCTCGGAGATTTCGCTGACGTTGGGAGATTGTGGCGTCAAAGTAGAATGTCATCATCATGAGGTTGCCACAGCCGGACAGTGTGAAATCGATTTCCGTTTCTCGACGCTGCTGGGCACGGCGGATAACCTGCAAATCTTTAAGTACGTAGTGCGCAACACGGCCAACAAATATGGCAAGGCCGCGACGTTTATGCCGAAGCCTTTATTCGGTGACAACGGTTCAGGAATGCACGTGCACCAGTCGCTCTGGCAGGGTGACAAACCACTCTTCGGCGGCGACGGATACGCGGGACTGTCGGAGATGGCGCGTTACTACATCGGTGGCCTGCTCAAACACGCGGCGGCGATTGTTGCTTTCGCGGCGCCCACAACGAACAGCTACAAGCGCCTGGTTCCCGGTTTTGAAGCGCCGGTTAACCTGGCCTACTCGGCGCGCAATCGTTCAGCCGCGATTCGCATCCCCATGTTTTCAACCAGCCCGAAACTGAAGCGGCTCGAGTT
This sequence comes from Pyrinomonadaceae bacterium, assembly GCA_031392315.1. Classification (GTDB taxonomy): domain Bacteria; phylum Acidobacteriota; class Blastocatellia; order Pyrinomonadales; family Pyrinomonadaceae; genus PSRF01. The sequence goes on from JANMVC010000106.1 coordinate 2,273, forward strand.
TCGTCCGCCCGACCCGTCATGCAATGCTTACCTGGCTTTCTCGGCAATGCTGTTGGCCGGTCTCGACGGAATTCAAAACCAGATCGATCCGGGCGAGCCGCTGGAGAAGGACATCTACGATCTGTCGCCGGAAGAACTCAAAGATGTGCCGACGCTGCCAGGTTCGCTTGACGAGTCGTTGAAAGCCCTCGAAGCAGATCATGAGTTTCTGCTGAAAGGCGATGTGTTCAGCACGCAGTTAATCGAACGCTGGATTACCTACAAACGGGAGAAGGAGATAACTCCACTGCGCATGCGCCCGCATCCATTGGAGTTTTCACTTTACTTCGACATCTAGCGGTCTGGAGTCCAACAGTCTGGAGTCTGGAGTCAGGTGGGCACCTTCAGACTCCAGACTCGTGACTGCAAGACTCCAGACTCATCTGGCGTAAGATGTGCGCGTGTTAACACTCGACGCGAAAGTAGAGTCCTTACTCACCGATCTCCCCGATCAGCAGGGTGCGCGGCTTTTTTTGGAGCGCCTCGCGACCGAACAGCCAATCGCATTTCAAAAGCTCACCCGCGACTCCGCGCTGCTTTCCGACGCGTTAGCCCTCGCTGCCTGGAGTCCCCTGCTCGCTACCACTCTCGAACAGAATCCTGATTACCTGTCATGGCTCCGGCGCGAGCGACTCGATGCTCGGGTCCGCACTCGGGAACAGTTAAAAGAATCGCTTGCGCGCTTTGCCCTCACGCATTCATCGCTGGCTATCCCGGTGTTGTTTGCCCGCTTCCGTCGCCGCGAGCTGCTGCGCATTTATTTGCACGACGTCAGGCGCGCCCACACGCTCGTGGAAACCACCGAGGAATTGTCGAACCTCGCCGATGCAATTCTCGACTACGCACTGAATCTCGCGAGACAGGACCTTGACAATAAATACGGCGCGCCGCAGCACGACGACGACCGCGGACGCATCGCGTCAGCGGAGTTCACCTTTGTCGCGCTCGGTAAGCTTGGTTCCGGCGAACTTAACTACTCTTCCGATATCGACCTGCATTTTCTTTATTCCGACGAAGGTGAGACGGCGGGTTCAGGCGAGCGAGGCAAGCTTACCAATCGCGAATATTTCAACAAGCTCGCCGAGACGGTCAGCAAGTTGGTGGGCCAACCGGCAGGCGAGGCGGCGGCGTATCGCGTTGATTTGCGTTTGCGGCCGCACGGCCGCGATGGAGCGCTGGCTTGTTCCCTTAGCGAAGCTTTGAAGTACTACCGCAAATCCGCCCAGCCGTGGGAGCGCCAGGCTTTGATTCGCAGCCGCGCGGCGGCGGGGGCAAACACGCTGTTTTCACGATTTGCCACCTCGGTCGAGGACAGCATTTATCGACCTGATATTTCTATTACTGAAGCGTTGGATAGCGTTCGGCTGGCGAAACAGAAGATCGATCGTAAGGT
>JANMVC010000110.1:0-2305 GCA_031392315.1 Pyrinomonadaceae bacterium
TTGCTCAATTCAACAGCAAAGCTTGGATCAGTTTCAAACTCCGCCAGGTAAACATCCTCTTTGATTCCATGATAACGCTTTACCTTCGCGGGTGAGGCGCCGAAGCGGGCCAGCGCTTCTTCGGGAAAAGCTTCGGGAACAACGACCAGCGAAGCCAGGCGAAACGCCAGGTGATTTGCCGGCTGATGTTCGTAGTCCATCAGCGTCACGGTCGGCAAGGAAAGCGCCCTCGCCGCGAGAATTTGCGAATAGGAATTATGGCTAACCGCCAGATCGATGTCGCGACCGCACGCCCAACGCGCCAGCGCCAGACCGCGTTGCACGAGATTGCCGGCCTTTCCGGAGAGCCCGCCGCCGCCGTGGCCACCAATTATTTCTGGAGTGAATCCAGCAGCTTCGGCCAAGGGAACCGTTTCCGCAAACGCCCGCGCGGTGACCATGATCTCATGATCGGCGCGCAGAAACTCCTTCGCCAGCGCCCGAAAGAATGGAACATGCGGCGAGTTTGCGAGATCGATCCAGATTCTCATTTTGAAAAGGGTGATGGACTAGGAATGGACGGCGAGCGTCTGCGACGAAAACTTGCGCACCGAATCAGCAACCTTGATCAGATCCTCACGGGTGAGCTCGGGATACATCGGCAGCGATAGCGTTTCTGCTGCCGCCCGCTCTGTGTGAGGAAAGTCGCCGGCGCCATGGCCCAAGTCACGGTAGCCATGCTGTAAATGGACCGGGATCGGGTAATGAATTCCAGTGCCAACGCCCGCGGCCTGAAGGTAATGCTGCAACTCATCACGCTGCGAGGTGAATACCGGAAAGATGTGATGGGCTGACTTGCTACCATCGGTCTCTTCAAGCAGCCGGACACCCGCATCAGCAAGCTCGCTCCGGTATGCCGCGGCATGACTTCGGCGCGCGCGGGTCCACTGGTCGAGATATTTCAACTTCACATTCAACACGGCGCCTTGCAGCGCTTCCATACGATAATTATAGCCAAGGCGTTCGTGATGATACTTTTCAATTTGTCCGTGGTCGCGCAATTGCTTGATTAACGTCGCATAGTTTTCATCGTTGGTTACGACGGCCCCGGCCTCGCCGTATGCACCAAGGTTCTTGCCGGGATAGAAACTAAAACAAGCGAGATGGCCCATGCTGCCGGCGCGCCGTCCATGATATTCAGCGCCGTGGGCCTGGGCCGCATCTTCAATCACAATCAGATTATGCCGGCGGGCAATCTCCATGATTGGATCCATGTCGGCGCAGCTCCCGTGCAGATGCACTGGCATGATCACTCTCGTGCGCGAAGTAATCGCAGCTTCGATCTTCGCCGGATCGATGTTGCAGGTGCGCGGATCGATATCAACGAAGACGGGCCGCGCACCGGTGTAACGTATCGCTGCCACCGTGGCGACAAACGTGTAGCTCACCGTAACCACTTCGTCGCCGGGACCAACTCCGGCCGCGAGCAACGCCAGGTGTAAAGCGCTCGTTCCGGAGTTTACACCGCAGGCAAAACTCGTCTGGCAATAGGCGGCGAAGTCCTCTTCAAACGCCGTGACCTGCGGCCCCAGAATGAAATGAGAACTCGCCACCACTTCGGTGATCGCGCTGTCGATTTCGGCCTTAATACTTTCGTACTGGCTTTTTAGATCTACTAAAGGAATCATTCTGGAAATCCCTAAATCAATAAATCGGCCCACCCGCTAACGCAGGTGGTTCTGACAATTCTCTTTCGTCAGTCAATCTCTACTAGTTGTCCACGGGATCGCAGCGACTTTTCGGCAGCCTCGACGATGCGCACGAGTCGGAGTCCTGCTTCACCATCAGTTTCCGGCCGCTTTTTGTTTGTGATGCAGTCAATAAAATGCAGCGCTTCGGTTTGCAGTGCTTCAGTTGTGTCGAGCCGCGGCGCCCACATGTCGCCTGAACGGTAACTCACCAACATCTCATAGACCGCCTCGGGACTTTGCGAAACCGTGATGCCCTTATCGTAGATCTTCACTTTTTCGCTAGGCTCCAGATCGTCGTAAAGGATCATCTTCTCGCTGCCGCCGATCAATGTGTGCCGGACTTTTACCGGCGTCAACCAGTTGACGTGGACATGCGCTATCTGGGGAGACTCGAAGAAGAGCGTGATGTAGGCGACGTTTTCCGGCTGACCCAACACGTTGCTGATTCCTGTGGCCGAAACGGCTACGGCCTTCGTGGGCAAGACGTAATCCATGATCGACAGATCATGTATAGCCAAATCCCAGATCACATTCACATCGTGTTGAAAGAGACCCAGATTTACGCGGACGGCGTC
>JANMVC010000117.1:0-3731 GCA_031392315.1 Pyrinomonadaceae bacterium
GCCTCCCGCGGATCAACCTGAATCTGCTAACTCGGCTGGCGCGATGGTCGTCGTCGTTGAGCCACTTCCCAACGCGACTCAGCCGCGTATCGAATTCAGTCCACATTCAATTGATGTCGCGCCAGAATCGCCACTGTCAGAACCGCCTGGGGTAGCGGGCGGGCCCAACGCTGTCCAAAGTTCAACCGCCAATGTCCACAGTCAACCTCCTGCTGGGACCGCGGGCGTCTCGCCCGCAATGAGCGCGCAGCGCGAACAGTTCCTTGGCGTTGACGCAGACATCACTCCGCCAGGGTCAACACCGACGGCTTCAGCGGCCAGTTCAGCTCAACTTCCGCCCCTCAATTCCGCCGACAAGTATGCCCGCGAAGTCACAGTCGAGTCGCTCTCCGCCGACATTCGGCCGCTGGGCCAGCTCGACGAAAGCTTCATCATCGCCACTGACAGTGAAGGCTTGCTGCTAATCGACCAGCACGTGGCCCACGAACGCATCCTGTTCGACAAGTATCGCGCACTTGAGTCCACGCGCATCGCCGAATCGCAGCATCTGTTAATTCCCGAGACCTTTGATCTGACGCCAGCGCAAGCCTCGGTGTTTGATTCAGTGGCGAAGGAACTGGAAAACTACGGCTTCGAGCTAATGCGTTTGTCAGGTCGCACAGTCGCGATTAAGGCGACGCCGGCGGACTTGCCTGCGGGTGAAGCGCGCAACATGCTGGCCGAGATTTTGGATACGGTTGATGCGGAGAAGAAGGGAAGTGCGCGGGAAACATTGCGCGACGACATCGCTGCGTCGCTGGCGTGTCATGCGGCGATCAAAGTGAATATGCCGCTGACGCCCGAGAAGATGCGTTGGCTTATCGATAGACTGTTGCAAACCTCATCGCCGACAACCTGTCCACATGGTCGCCCCGTCATCCTGCGCCTCGCCACACGCGACATACTCAAAGGCTTCCATCGGATCTAGAGTGGACTACTCTTTCCCGATACTGCTAATCCCCGCTAGAATAATCGCCGTCCAAAACATACGACTCCAGCTTGCAAAGGAAACCCCATGCGCTCAATCCTGTCGATCTTGCTAATCACTTTCGTCTTCGTTATCAGTCCCGCATTGGCTCAGAAGCGAAACATAACGGAGAAAGACTTGTTCAATTTCGTCTGGGTAGGCGATCCGCAAATCTCGCCGGACGGTTCCCGCGTTGCATTTGTCAGGGTCACGGTAAGCGACAAGAAGGATGGTTATGAAACATCGATCTGGACTGTCGCTACTGCCGGCGGGGAGCCGCACCGACTCACAACGGGCACGCGAGATTCTTCGCCACGTTGGTCGCCGGATGGCAAGTATCTCGTTTTCGTTCGGGTCACCGAGAAGGATGGCAGACCTGATGTGCCGCAGCTTTTCATGTTGGCCCTGGCCGGAGGCGACTCATTCCAGTTTACAAACCTCGCCCGAGGAGCGGGTCAGCCGCAGTGGTCCCCGGATGGGAAGATGATCGCGTTTGGTAACGCAGCGAATCCGGAGGACCTGGCGAAGTTGAACGAGACCCAGAAGGAAGGAGTGCCGAGTCCCGCTCCGCAGCCCGCGCCCCAGGCGGCCGCGTCTCCGGTTCCGTCTCCGAGCCCGGTTGATTCGACGAAAGCGGACGATAAGCGGGACTCGGATGTCCGGGTTATCACGCGCGCAGTCTATCGTTTCAATGGTCCAGGATATCTCGACCCCAAACGTCCACAGCATCTTTGGGTAGTAACTGCGCCGCGCAACGCTGAGGAAAAAGTCACGCCCAAACAACTCACTACAGGTCGCTATTCGGAAGACAATGCCACCTGGGCGAGAGACAGTTCACATATCTACTTCAGTTCGGATCGCACTGACGAGCCTTACTACGAACTGCCGTCCACAGACATCTTTTCGACCTCCATTAGCGGTGGACAGCCTGTCAAAGTCGCTTCGCTGGCAATGGAGGCTGGGGGTTTCGCCTTAAGTCCAAACGGCAAGCAATTGGCTTTCATCGCTTCCATAGGCCGGCCGGTAAAGTCTTACCAACAGCCCGATCTCTGGGTTATGGATCTGCCGCCCAGTGCCAACAACGCCCCAAATACGTCGCCTCGAAATCTAACAGCCGACTTTGACTACGATATAGGTGGAGGACTCACGGGAGACAATAGTGCGCCGCGCGGTGGCAGCGGTGGCATCCCGATCTGGACTGCCGACGGGCGCGGCATCATTGGTGTGTATGCCAAAGAGGGCAAGACAACTCTCGCAACCTTCGACGCCGCCAACGGCAAGCTTACTGACCTGACTCGGGGCGCTCACGCGGTCTCGAGTTTCCGGGCGACGCCTGACGGCTCGAAATTGGCTTACATTGTTTCGACGCCCACTCGGATTGGTGACCTCCACCTGATGGAGCGGTCGAGCCTGAATTCGAAACAGTTAACCAACTTCAATGATAAGTTGCTTTCGAGTTTGAACCTGACTGAGCCGGAAGAAATCTGGTATCAGAGTTTCGACGGTAAGAAGATCCAGGCGTGGGTGCAGAAGCCCCCCGACTTCGATGCAAAGAAAAAATATCCGCTCATTTTGAACATCCATGGCGGCCCGCACGCTGCCTACGGATTTATTTTCGATCACGAGTTTCAGTGGATGGCGGCGAAGGGCTATGTCGTGCTCTATCCCAATCCTCGGGGCAGCACCAGCTATGGTCAGGACTTCGGCAACATCATTCAATACAATTATCCCGGCGACGATCATAAAGACTTGATGGCTGGAGTGGACGAACTCATCAAACGCGGCTACATCGATGAGAAGAAACTTGGGATTACCGGAGGCAGCGGCGGCGGTGTGCTGACGAATTGGGCCATTGCGCAGACTAACCGTTTCGCGGCGGCAGTTTCGCAACGCGATATCTCAGATTGGTCAAGCTGGTGGTACACGGCAGACTTCTCGCAGTTTCAGCCATCCTGGTTTAAGGGAGCTCCGTTTGAAGATCCTGATTTCAGAAGGCGTTCGCCGATAACCTACATCGATAAGGTGACGACGCCGCTGATGTTAATTCTGGGCGAAGCTGATTGGCGCACGCCCACCAGCGCCGGTGGAGAGCAGATGTTTCGCGCGCTCAAGTATCGGAAAATCCCGACCGTGATGGTGCGCTTTCCCAACGAGTCGCACGATCTATCGCGCTCCGGACAACCGTGGCATCGCATTGAACGGCTGCAACACATCGTAGGTTGGTTCGATAGATGGTTGATGGGAGTACCGAAGCCTGAGTATGAGGTCGCACAATAAAGGACACAGCATAACGCCAGTTGACCGGTCGCGCGGCTATCCTCCGGCGGCTCGCTATGCGCGATAAACTAAAAGGCTTCCACCGGATTTAACTTTCGGTACGCAAGACACAGCAAATCTCAGGGAGCCCCTAGCTCTTCCTAAGTGCCGCTCGATCGTGACAAGAGAGCAGTTCGCTGGCGATCAGCCGCCGCCGCCCCCGGTGCCGCCCGGGGGATCGCCCTCGTCCCCACTACCGCCGCCCGGTGGGTCACCTTCATCACCGCTGCCACCGCCCGGTGGGTCACCCGCTGTGGTTCGGTCGTCAACGCCACCGCTGGCGGGTGGATCGCTCGAAGCGGCAATTGCCGCCGAGCAGGCAATCGCGATTGCGAGAGCAATAGCTTGTAACATGAGCAGGTTCTCCTTTTGAGACTCAGTTAGTGCGAGGTGTCAGTGCAGACTAGGC
>JANMVC010000120.1:0-3534 GCA_031392315.1 Pyrinomonadaceae bacterium
TCTCAGGAAGAAGTCGGCGAAATCGCGGAAAAGATTCTTGACCACCTGGCCAGCTCTGATGAAGGCGCCGCGGCGGATGCGCCTCGCCTCGAAACGAATGAGGCTGAGATGGGTAGCCCTTCGTCCAATGGCTCCGGAGAACTGGATCTGTCTACGGTGAATGCGGGCGGCGAAGGTGAGGCGGCGGAGTTCAACGCGGCCGAGCAGGGCGAAACCGGTGAGGACCATGCCGGCGATGAAGGCCCGCGCGACCCGTTTGAAGAAATAGATTTTGGACGTGAGTTTCAGGACTACCTCGATCCCGGCTACAAAACGCAGGAGATTGAATACAAAGAAGACGCCCCGACGTTCGAACAGTTTCTTACGCGGCCTCCCTCGCTTGCCGACCATCTGGAATGGCAACTTCACATGAGTCCGATCGAAGAAGATGTCTGCAATGCGGCCATCAGCGTGATTGGCAACCTCGATGCGGATGGCCGGCTTAACGCCACAAATCAGGAAATCGCTGCGATGGGCGGTTGGACAGAGGAGATGGTCGAAGTCGCCCGGCAGGAAGTGATGCGTCTGGATCCCGTGGGCTGCGGCACGCGTGATGTCCGCGAGTGTTTGCTGGTTCAAATCGAAGTGTTAGGCGAAAACGCTCGGCTGGCGGCCAGCCTGATTCAGAATCACCTGGCCGACCTACAACAGCACAAGTTGCCGCACCTGGCGAAACAGATTGGGACGGACGTCGACACACTGCTGGCGGAGCTCGAGTTTATTCGCACGCTCGATCCTTACCCAGGTCGGCGTTATTCCTCCGATGAGCCGGTGTTGATTAGCCCGGAAATTTATATCGAGAAACTCGATAAAGACGATGAAGACTACGTGATCTATTTCTCGGACGACGGCAGCCCGCGGCTGCGCGTCAGCCAACAGTATCAACAGATGCTCGGCAAGACGGACGTGAGCAACGAGACCAAGAGTTTCATTCGCGAGAAGATGCGCTCCGCAGTCGATCTCCTACGCAACATCGAGCATCGCCGCCAAACGATCTACAAAGTAGTGGAGTCGATGGTCCACCGGCAGAAAGATTTTCTTGACCACGGTGTGCAGCACATCAAGCCGATGATGCTGAAAGACATTGCTGAGGATATCGGGATGCACCTTTCGACTGTCTCTCGCGTAGTCAACCGCAAATATGCGCACACGCCACAGGGCGTGCTCGAACTGCGCCGCTTCTTTACCGAAGGGATGATGAACGAAGACGGTGAAGAAATCTCGACGCGCATCATCAAGCTGAAGATCAAAAAGTTGATCGAAGAAGAAGATTCACACAGCCCGATCACGGACGATCAGGTAGTCAAGATTTTAATCAAAGATGGAATCAAGTTGTCGCGCCGAACGGTTGCTAAATACCGCGACCAGATGAGCATTCCCGGTTCGCGCGAGCGTCGCGCCGTTGTTTGATGTCGCCCCCCGCGTTTGCAGTAACGCTTGTCGGCCGGATGATTTGCGCGCCGCAGATGATGGCCAAACAAAGCCACACCGCAAGTGTTACTGCAAACTCAAGCACTTATATCCTGATCTAGAGAGGGGAAAACCGAAATCATGAAATATGAGTACACGGGTCGTCACGTTGAAGTCACCGCCGCAATCCGCACGCACGTAGAAGATCACTTCAAGAAATTGGCACACATTTTCGATGGCACGACCGCCTGGGCCCACGTGGTCATCGACGTGGAGAAAAATCGTCACATCGCCGAGTTGATTGTCCATTGGCGCGATCACACGCTGACTGCGAAGGACATCAACGCGGACATGTATCTGGCGTTGACCCGGGCGATCGCCAAGATTGAAAAGCAGTCTCTCAAGTTGAAGCAGAAGATTGTCGACCGCAGGCAGGGATCTCGACGCACTGCCGCGGTGGCGCCGAATCCCGATGGACCAATCAAGGCGACGCCGCGTCCACCACGGATTATTGCCGCGCGCCGGTATGCCATTAAGCCGATGACCGCTGAAGAGGCGGCCCTGAGTCTCTCCAGCGATCCGGATCAGTTTCTCGTGTTTCGCGATGCAGACACCGATCGGATTGGAGTGCTGTATAAACGCTCTGATGGAAACTACGGACTCATCGAGCCATAGTCTGCTGCAGGATAGACACTCCCGTTCTGTTCCGCCCGAATCAAGGACAGGCAGGAATGCCAGTCCTACCTTTTTGGTTTCGGAGAATTTCGACGGTCCCTGAAGCGAGCCGTAGTTTGTAGTAAACTCAAACATCCGCAGTACGATGCGTGACAGCTTAATATGGCTCGAACAAAAAAGACTGGCCACAAGGCAAGTGATGCCGCTCCAGAGGTAGTGATTATTACCGGCTTGAGCGGTTCGGGAATGTCGTCGGCGACGAACGCCTTCGAAGACCTTGGCTACTTTTGCGTAGACAATCTTCCCGTCACACTGTTACCGACCTTTGCCGGACTCGTAACCGCTGGGGGCCCGGAAAAGGGGATCGAACGCGCCGCACTCGTGATCGATCTTCGCGAAGGAACTTTTCTCGCCGATTTTGGGAAGCAACTGAGAGCTCTGCGGGCGACCGGTCTCAATGTCTTCGTGCTGTTTCTGGAAGCGTCTGACGAGGTTTTGCAGCATCGTTTCAGCGAGACGCGCCGACCGCACCCGACCCGCAAAGGGCAAAGCCTGGTTCAGGCGATCAGCGCGGAGCGCGCCGCCATGTCACGCATCAGATCGCTTGCCGATCAAATCATCGACACTTCCGACCACACGGTCCACACGTTGCGCAATCACCTCTTGGAGCGATTCAGTCCCGATCGCAAAGGTGGACCAATGCGAGTTCAGGTGCTCAGCTTTGGCCACAAATTTGGGAATCCGGGCGACCTGGAATTGCTGTTCGACGTCAGGCATCTGCCAAACCCGCATTTCATACCGGACCTTCGGCCTTACTCCGGACACGACAGCCGGGTTGTGAAATATTTGAGAGCGCAGCCTGAAGTGGAAGAGACTTTGCGCCGGTTTGACGATCTGCTTGACTACCTGCTCCCGCTGTATCAACGCGAAGGTAAAGCGTATGTGACCGTGGGAATCGGTTGCACCGGCGGCAGGCATCGTTCGGTGATGATTGCAAATGCGCTGGGCCGAAAACTTCGCCGCGCCGGCTTCGATGCCCACGTTGTCCATCGCGACGTCCGGAAAGTTACGCGCCATCGCTAAACCACGGTCTGGTCAGAACCACCTGCGTTAGCGGGTGGCCAGGAGTTATAGAAATGACTACAAACCCCGAGCAGTTTGCCGCGAAGGCCGACACGCAGAGAGTTGCCGGAGTGATCGTGACGCACGGCCACCTTGCGGGCGAATTGCTGGCGGCGGCGGAAATGATCATCGGCCCCATCTCGTTTATCACCGCCGTATCAATCGGTTGGCACGACGATGTTGACGCTGCGCGCGACGAAGTCCAGCGGGCCATCACTCGCGTGTCTCAAGGCGCTGGCGTGCTGCTTCTGACGGACATGTTTGGCGGCACGCCGACAAACATCGCAT
>JANMVC010000132.1:0-3036 GCA_031392315.1 Pyrinomonadaceae bacterium
AGATGAACTACATCGAGCGGCAGATCGCGTTTGCGATACTCGCTAACGACTTCTTCGACCATCGTGTCTGGGTAATAGCTCCAGCGGCTCTGTTGATTCCCCAACGCCCACAGCGGCGGCATTGGCATGTGACCGGTAAGGACTGCATAGCGATTCAGGATTTTCTTCAACGACGGTCCGTAGAAAAAATAGTAGTTCATCTCGCCGCCTTCGGCGCCAAACCACGCGCGCTGCTGCGACGACTTACCAAAGTCAAAATAGCTGCGATAGCTGTTGTCGAAAAAGAGCCCATAGGCGCGCCCGTTTTCAAGGCCGGTATAGAAAGGCACGGTTTGATAGATCGGATCACGGCCTTCCGTGTAGCCCGGCGTGTCGGAGTTCCAGTTAACAAACGAGCTGCGGCGCTTATCGAGTCGAGCGGCCTTTTCACCCAGCCCGTAGAAGTGTTCATTGAACCCAAGCTTTTTGGCGGCTGCGACGAATGTTCCGGCCTTGGGATCAAATAGCATTTCCTTCAGCAAGCCTTTCGCGTCATAAGCCATCGGCTGCTCGTCAGCGTTGATAGCCGCATGGGTTTTGGCGTCGCGAAACTCGATGAGTAGTGGCGAACGATGAACCACCACCTCGATCTCATCAGTCGCGATCGAGATAGTTTCAGCCGTTTCCGTAAGATTCCAGCGCGGCGTTTGCCAGTCGGTTTTGGCTATCGCCCACGAATGGTCTCTGGCGGGTATTGGCTTGCCGAAAGATGCACGGACGCGCACAAGGTCGGGCGCGAGAACTGTTACCTGAACCTGAGACTTGTCCTGACATGTGAACACAACGGCCTTTTCGGATTTGGTGAAACTGGCGACTGGGCCAATTTTTTCCAGCTTGGTGATGTCCTGTGCGGGCACCGCCAAGCTGGCGGCGAAAAGGCACAGAAGGGTTATTGAGAATCGTTTCATAAGGATCGCCAGTTCAACTAGGTGGATTCAGCTTTGAAGTGAAACTTGTAGTAATCGGGAACATGAAAAGGCATCTGGGTCTCCGTCTCATTCACACCTGGCTTGAACCAGGTGTTTTGGGATGGGCAATGAACAGGGAAACCGTTTAAACGGTTTCCAGCTAACCTCGCCGAGTGGCCACCTGGCTGAAGCCAGGTGTGAATGAGATTCGCGCATTCATGTTCCATTTCCAAGTTGAAGTTCACGTTTAATACGCGGTTTAGAAAGCGCACTTGTGCGCCTGTGTCGAAGGCGGTCAAGTCCGCATCGGAAACGGAACCGTCGATAGACTTAAGCAAGTCAACTTGTAAGCGCCAGCCGCGCCGCGCCCAGCAGTCCGGCATCGTCGCCGCATTCAGCGCGCACAATCTTGACCCGCGCGGCGAGTAGCGGGAACGCACGTTCAGCCACCTGTTGATGCATATGCTTTTCAAACAGGTCCCAGCCGTTCATTACGCCGCCACCAATTACAATCATCTCGGGATTGATGATATTGATCAGATTGGCCAACCCGATCCCCAGATAGACGCCCATGCGCCGGAAGACCTCGAGGGCGAGTTCATCGCCTTCCAAACCAGCGGCATAAACTGCTTCCGACGTCAGATCCGCTCCCGTGCTCAACAAGGAATTCGGATGTCGCGGACTAGCCTCACGAGCCATGCGCACGATTGCCGTCGCCGAAGCGTAGACCTCGAGACAGCCACGACTGCCACAACCGCAAGCTACGCCGCCGAATGGATCCACACACATGTGTCCAATCTCCGCCGCCGCACCGTCCACGCCGCGCCAAAGCTTTCCATCCAGAATTATCCCGCCGCCCACACCGGTTCCCAGCGTTACACAAACAATCGTGCGATGCCCCCGTCCGGCACCTTGCCACATTTCACCAACCGCCGCCGCGTTCGCGTCGTTCTCTAAAATCGCCGGCAGCTTCAATTCGTTCGCCAGCGCCGCAGTTAACCGAAAGCCGTCGAGGCTGGGGACGTTGGGCGCTTTTATAACGATGCCTTCCTCAACATTTACCGTTCCCGGCACCACAACCGAGACTGCGCTGATATTGCAGCTTCCTTCCGCCGATTCCGCACTTTGCTTTTCACACTCCCGCACGGCCTGGACCAAGGCTGTCACAATCTCATCAGGGCCCTCGGCTTGCGGCGTATTGTGCTTGAGCCGGAAATGAATTCGTCCGGATGGATCGACAGTCGCGGCGCGCAGATGCGTACCGCCAAGGTCGGCGGCGAAGACGAAGCCGGCACTTGCGCGGTCTCCGGTGGTGCTATTTAAATCGGCCATTTTTCCTTTCGCGATTCTTGAGATAACGAGCGGCAACGATCCGCGGAGTTTCGAGATTTCGCCCGCCCTTAATATTCATTGCGAGACGAATAAACTGCGCCATAGACCACGCCAGCGGCGTCGCCGCGCCGGTGCCTTCGCCGAATCGGAGTTCTTTGCGCGGGCTTTCTTGTGAATCCCACACCTGCTCCGGAATCATTAAGCCGTCGTTTGCAAAGGCCATCATGGTGTCCAGACGCTTACGAGCGCCGCCGAGATCTCCGCGGGCGATATCATATTCTCCGCGTTCGCCGGTGAGCAGGGCCCACAGTCGGCCGCGACCGGTCCGGCCATCGTAGCCGCCGCCATCCGTTCGTTCACCATAGGCATCATGATTGTAGCGATACCAACCGGCGCCGCCCGGCGTTTCCACTTTGATCAGCCTGTCGACAATAGCGAGCGTCCTGACGATTAACGGATCATCCACCGACTTGATTCCGAGACGCACCAACTCCAGAAAGCCGGCATCAACGATCTCGCGCTCGTCAAAAGTCCCGCCGCCGCTATTGATTTCGATCCTGGCTCCGTCGTTCGGATTGTCGTTTTCGGAGATGCGCAAATAGTAGCTGTCCTTCGCCAACGGACCGTTTGAACTGGCAGTCCACGCTTCGAGCTTGCCCACCCACTCGTCAGCGCGCTTCAGATATTTGTCGCTGGACAACTTATCCTGATTCAAAGTAGCAATCCGCGCCGCACAAACCAGCCCAGCGATTTCGGC
>JANMVC010000244.1:0-2923 GCA_031392315.1 Pyrinomonadaceae bacterium
TACAACTCAAACCATCGATAATTGGGTTCTTGCCCCATCTCGTTCAAAGTAACTCTGCGCGCGGGCCACATCTTTTTCAAGCTGCGTCTTCAGTTCCGCTACCGAATCAAACTTCTTTTCGTCTCGCAAACGATGCAGGAAACGCACGCGAACGACATCGCCATAGAGATCGCCCGCCCAGTCGATTACGAAAGTCTCGACCGAAGGTTCCGCCGCCGCTTCAAAAGTGGGGCGCACACCCACATTTGTTACGCTTCGTCGCCATTTTCCGTCAATTAACGTCCCAGTGGCGTAGACGCCGTGACGCGGTATGACGCGGTTCATGGGATGCAGGTTGGCCGTGGGAAACCCGAGCGTTCGGCCGCGTTCCGCGCCGCGTTCGACTCGGCCTTCCACTCCGTATGGCCGCCCGAGCAGGCGTCGGGCAAGGTTAACTCTTCCTTCCGCTAGCAACCGGCGCACTTTGCTGGAGCTGACTCGTTGGTTGCGAAACCTCACTTCCGGCACTTCGTCAGCGAAAAAGCCAAGCTGTCGGCTGACAAGTCGCAACAACTCAATATTCCCTTCGCGGTCGTGGCCAAAGGCAAAGCCGCAGCCAAGGTAAACTTCCTTTGTGTGTAGTCGGTCCATCACCATGTCGCGCAGGAAATCTTCTGCTCTGATTTGGGAAAACGCTTCATTGAAACGAACGACGATCGTTTGCTCGATGCCGAGCACGCCGAAGCCTTCCACTTTTTGATCGAGCGTTTGCAGCAGCGGCGGCGCTGACTCCGGATGCAACAACGCGCGCGGGTGTGGATCGAAGGTAATAACCGTGGGGACAGCGCCCGTCTCATGCGCTCGCTCCACCACCGTGCGCATGATCAGTTGATGACCAAGATGAAGACCATCAAACACCCCAAGAGTCAAAACCGTCGGGCGTTGGATCTCAGCGTTATCTGTTCCGTGAAAAAGTCTCATAACAATAGTGATGAGTACTGAGTGATTGTTTACTCAAACAGTCAATACTCAGCACTCATCACTCATCACTCATCACTTACTTGTAGCCCGTCGTAAGCCCACTCAACTCCCGAAGGCAACCGCGACGAATCGCGCGCGTGCATCACGTCATGGGACATGTGCGTTAAGTAAGCCCGCTTTGGCTTGATCTGTTCGATGTATGCAAGCGCCTTCTCCAGCCAGAGATGCGTTGGGTGTTCGGTGAAGCGCAGACAGTCGAGCACCAGCACATCGAGATCGCGCATCAGGTCAATTGTCGCCGTCGGTATCTCGCTGAGATCGGTTGCATAGGCAAAATCATTAAGACGGTAAGCCACCACCGGCAATCGCCCATGAATCACTTCAAGCGGGGTGACAGTTAAACCTGGTCCCACACAAAATGGAGCGCCGGGAATGACCGTATGGGGAATCACCTGCGGCAGTCCGCCGCCGAAGTGTGAAGGCTCGAAGATATATTTGAAGATGCGCTTGATGTCGCCCCAGGCGCGTTCGTTAGCGTAGAGACCAAGCGCGCCGTAGCGAAAATTTAACGGGCGAATATCGTCGAGACCGAAAATGTGATCGGCGTGGCAATGGGTGATGAGTGCGGCGTCGAGATGTTTCAAACCGGCGCGCAGTGCCTGTTGACGAAAATCGGAAGACGTATCTATGAGAACGGTCTGACCTGCATGTTCGATGAGAACAGAAACGCGCAGACGTTTGTCGCGCGGATCGTTTGAAACGCAGGTCTCGCATTCACAGCCAATGGATGGCACTCCGGTGGAAGTTCCCGTGCCCAGGAAGGTCAGTTTCATGATTGAGCCCAATGTCCAAAGTCCAAAGTCCAAAGTCCAAAGTCAAATCTTCCCGACCTTGGACTTTGGACCTTAGACTTATCTTGCGCCAGTGATGTCGCTGCCGGAAAACTTTCGAGCCTTGGGTGGCGTGGCGTTGGACAAAGAAACGAATTGCATCCGCAGGTCAGCGAGCAGGCTTTCGAGTATCTGCTGCTCCTGGGCCAGGAGGTTGCCGCGCGTTTTCTGTTGGAGCATTCCCAGGATATCGATCCAATGTTTGCCCAGTTCGAGATCCACTTCGCGCTTGTGCGTGACCGGATGCTCCATCATGCCCAGCGTCGAGGCAGCGTTTGAAGCAATCGACATCATGAAGTTGGCGAAGCTGGCAGGGTCCTCAGCATCCGGCAATTCCGTTTCATCTACCTCTGTGGCGCCTTCCGACTGCTGCGATTCCAAAGGAGAGTAGAGCGGAACCTCGGTATCTTTGTTGTCACCCGGTTCGGCCGTCGATGCTGAAACACTCGGCTCCGGCCTTGGCGATACCGCCGGGGCTTCAACAGGCTTCACTTCCCGGGGCGCTTCGGGTTTCTCTTCGGGAGGCACCTCGCGCGCCGAGCCGTCCGCATTGAAAAGTCGCCGGTCCGTTACCTTGAAAATTGGTTGTTCCTCGCTCATTTCGCCTGCCTAGTCTGCGATAAAAAACTCTGTGAGACTTCTTATCGCGTGAACGTTTTTATTTGAAGTTTTGTATGAACCTGATGGTAGCACCCTCACCACACGCTCGCAAGATGAGCCAAAAACCGCAAACTAACAGTTTGCGTTACTCTGGACTTTGGACTTTAGACTTTGGACTTTAGACTAACCACCATGCCGGCCAACTTTAAAGATCTGATTGAACTGATGGACAAACTGCGTTCACCTGATGGCTGCCCGTGGGATCGTGAACAGACTTACGCGACCCTCGCGCCCATGCTGCTCGAAGAAGCCTACGAAGCCTTCGAAGCCGTGGAGGAAGCGCGCGAGGGCCGGCCTAATGAACTCCGCGACGAACTGGGCGATCTGCTTTTCCAGATCGTTTTCTACGCCCAGGTAGCGAAGGAGCGCGGTGAGTTTTCGATCGACGACGTGACCAACGCCATCCACGCCAA
>JANMVC010000325.1:0-2309 GCA_031392315.1 Pyrinomonadaceae bacterium
TGAAAACCGCTGCCTTGCGGATCGGCCCACGGATCCAAAAACATGATCATGCGCCGCATGCGAAACGGAACAAATATGAGCAGCCCCGCCAATCCGATCAGTGCCGGTAGCGCCGCCATTCCCAGATGCAGCAGCCGCGCCCCCGCCGTGTAAATCAGCACACCGAAGATCACGATCAGCATCAGCGCCGTTCCCAAGTCCGGTTCTGCGATGACCAAAACTGCTAGCAGCCCAGTCACGGCAGCGCAGGGAACAAACGTGCCCCAGAAGGACCTTTCCTGGCCGGCTCGCTTTTCAAGGAAATAAGCCAGAAAGATCGTCAGCGAAAGTTTTGCCAGCTCCGATGGCTGCATCGAAAAGCCGGGAAACTTGATCCAGCGACGCGCGCCGTTGATGGGCGAAAAGGCAAAGACCGCGCACAGCAACAGCAATGTCAGCAGCAGTAATCCATAAACGATGCGCGGGTCTTTCAGCCGCGTATAGTCAAACTGCATGGCCACGACCATCACGATCAAACCGATAGTCGTCCACATTCCCTGCTTGATGACGTAGTGATACTGGTTCCCATTGTCGCGCAGCGCCATCACGGCCGAGGCGCTGTAAACCATAACCACACCAAACAGCGCCAACCCTACAGTCGCCGCAAACAGCCATTTATCTGGTTGTAGTTTCTTCGCCATAACTACCTGGCCTGAAGTCGAGAGTCAGGAGTCGAACGGTCTACTGACTGAAGACTCTCGACTGTAGACTCTTGACCGCGTCTTTGAAGACCCGTCCGCGATGCTCGTAGGTGTCGAACATATCGAAGCTGGCACACGCCGGCGCCAGCAAAACCGTGTCGCCCTGCTCGGCCGCCTCAAACGCCAACGCGACGGCCGCGCCCATGTCACTTCCCTTTTCCGAAGCCGCGTACTCGCCCAACTCGGCAGCGATCGTCTCGCCATCCTCACCAATCAGGATCAGCTTTCGCACCTTCTCGCGAACCAACGCAGCGAGCGGCGCATACGGCGCTTTCTTTCCTCTTCCGCCCAGAATCAAAACCACTTTTCCAGCGTCGTCTTGAAATGCCTCCAGCGCTTTCAGAGTCGCATCGACGCTCGTCGCCTTCGAGTCGTTGTAAAACTTGACGCCGTCAATCTCTGTCACAAACTCCAGCCGATGCTCGACCGGCTCAAAACGCCTGATCGTTTCACGCATAGACTCCGGACTCGCGCCACAAGCGAGCCCGATCGACATCGCCGCCAGCACATTCTCGACATTGTGCAGGCCGCGCAGTTTCATCTCGGCGATGTTCATCAAAACCCGCTCGCCATCCCCGGAACGCGAAACAATTTCACTGCCGCGCAAAAACAGTCCTTCTTCCAGCTTTCGCTTCACACTGAAACTCGAAACGTTCGCCCGGAGCCCCCTTGCCCAGCTTGAAACAATTTCGTCGTCGGCATTCAGCACCGCCAAATCGCCCGGCGCCTGATTCATAAAAATCCGGTGCTTGGCCGCGGCGTAGTCAGTGAATGATTCGTAACGATCCATGTGATTCGGTGTAACGTTAAGCACCGCGGCTACCGCCGGATGAAAATCCTTAATCGTCTCAAGTTGAAAGCTGGACAACTCCACGACCGTCCAGCCGTCGTCGCGCGAAGTTTCCACGAGCGATATCAAAGGCGTTCCAATGTTTCCCCCAACCTGCGTCGGCAACCCGCCGTCCTTCAACAACTCTCCGGTCAATTGCGTCGTGGTTGTCTTGCCGTTTGAACCGGTGATGCCGACCACCCTGCCTTTCAAATATCTCGACGCCAGTTCAACTTCGCCGATGACCTCGGCGCCGGCGCGTTCCGCATACCGGATCGGAATTGCCTTAACCGGAACGCCGGGGCTGATCACCAGCAGCTCGATCTGATCGAGCAACCAACTCGGCGTGTCCCCAGCCAAACAGCCTACGCCTTCGCTCTTAAGCGCCTGCGCTTCAGCGCTCCATTTTTCAAAAGGCTTCGCATCGTTGAGCGCTACGGTCGCGCCGCGTGCTAACAAAAATCTGGCGCTGGCAATCCCACTGCGCGCCGCGCCCATGACCAGAACTTTCTTGCCGGCGACGTTCATCTCAGTTTCAACGTCGACAGACTCAACAACGCAAACAGGATCGCGATAATCAGAAACCGGAAGACAATCTTCGACTCCTTCCAGTCCTGCATTTCAAAATGATGGTGCAGCGGCGTCATCTTAAACATGCGCCGCCCGGTGCCCGTGGTGCGCTTCGTCATTTTGAAGACGCTGACTTGCAGCATCACCGACGCCGCTTCAATTACAAACAC
>JANMVC010000341.1:0-3054 GCA_031392315.1 Pyrinomonadaceae bacterium
AGGCGCAGGTTGCCGCTGCTGGGATCGAAAGGGCCAGACTGCAAAGTGTCTGCGTCCAGAATCATTCCTTCGCCAAGGCCGTCGCCGCTCTTCGTGAACACGCCTGGCGCCGCACGCAGCACGACTACGCTGCCGCGACTCTGAAAGCCGTCGGAATTAGTGACTACTACTTCGGCCGTCCCGAGCGCGGTCGCGACCGGAACATGAAAATGGACTTCCGTCGGCGAGACATAAAAGATTTGCGCCGGCTGGCTATTCACCGTGACGGTGGTGCCGCCGACGGTGGTCGGGAAAGTGCCGTCAGGCTGTCGCTGGGATTGTACGGTTGTAAACGCCAACGCGCTGCCCAGTGCGACGGCAATGCTGTCTGGAGCGACGGCCTTGGTCGAGGAGGGTTCATGCCCGAAGGAAGCGCGGTTCAAAACAGTCAGCGTGCCGGCTGATGGGCGCGGCGCGGTTCCGGTTACGTAAATTTCCGGGTTGTTAGTAAAGTCTGCGTTGGCCACCGCGCCGGAGAGCACGCGCGGAAAGTTGAAAGCGACGATCGAGCCGTCGTCGCTCAAGGATGAAACCACCTCGACTTCGCGCCGGCTGCCGTCAAATCCATCAGCGGTGCCGGGCGCGCTCGTTACCCTGGCCATCGTCCCGCTGGAAATTTCGTAGGTGTATAGCTCGATGCTGTTGTCGGAATTTCCTGGCATCACAGTGCGCCGCGTCGCAAACGAGATGCGGGAGCCATTGCCGCTGATTGAAGGATGCAGTGGCACGTCGGTAACGCGATCGGCCAGCGCGGTGATCTGGCGCGTGACGCTGTTGCGGCCGTCCCAAAGAAATACCTGGCTGGCGTCGGGCGCGGATTCGGCTGACCAGACCACGCGCAGGCCGTCGTCGCTGATGGCCCGTCCGTATGTGAGACCCAGCTTCGGAGAGTTGGTCGCCAATAATCCGATCACAAAAAGGGTCTGGCGGTTTTGCCTGACAAGGTCGCGATTCGTGCTCTGCGTTTGGCCGGTATCGCGAACATAGACGAGAGTTAGTCCGTCGCCGCTGATCTTGGCGTCACTGAACCCAACGATGCCGGTGGAATTCGTGGCCTGGACAAAACTCGCCGCGATTGTGTCGTAAACAAATATCTCGAGATTGCCGTCGGCGTTCTGGTTGGTGAGATTTCGATTAGACGAGAAGGCGATGTAGCGGCCGTCGTCGGAAATCGAGGGTTGGAAGTTTCCGTGGGCGGCGCGGTTTGAGACGTCGGCCGGCGCCGTGTTGGTGATCTGGAGCAGCTTCGCGCCGTCGTAAAGAAAAATCTCTGAATTGAAATCGTTGTTAGTGCCGAGCGGATTTTCTTTGGCGGCAAAAGCGATGCGCGCACCGTCCTGGGAGATCGCGGGCGCGGGTGCGCGTGCGGCGCCCATTTGCAGGAACGTCGGCGGATCGACCGAGACATTTGCGCGAATGGCCCGGAAGCCTTCAGGGCCGCCGGCATTCGCAATGTCTTCAGTTGATTCAAACCCGACGATGCGGCCGTCGCCGCTAATAGTCGGACTGAGACTCTTTCCGTCTTCGGTAGTGTTGGTGATGCGCCGCAGGGGACTTTGCATGCGAGCGCTCTGCCAGCCGATCGCGCAGAGGGCGACCGTGGCGAGGAGAGCGAAGAGAAATTGTCTGCGGCGAAGCACCAAGGTTTTGGACCGTCGATAGAGATGCAAACTGAGTTGCCGTTTGAAAGGAGCAGATTCGTCATGGGAGATGAATGACGACAGTCTGCTAAAATAAAACGTCAGACTTTCAACTTTGAAAAGCGCGGGCAACTTTGAAAAGCCGCGCGCATCCGGATTATCCAACTGACTAGTGGTGACCTGGGTCGGCGGCGATTCTAACGCTTTCGTGAAGAAAGAGAAACTCCAAGGTGCGGAAAGTGGGCACGGGCCGGACTGTCAGGCCGGACTCGCTCGAACACAGGAGATCGCGGACGCCTCTTCGGAAGATCGGGGTAGCGCGCGCGTCCGGCGGTGAATCATGCGCAAGATGCGTGTGCCACCTTCAAACGGACGCACTAGTGGCTCTCAAAAGGATTTGCATAAATGAAAATCTTAGTCAGCGGATCACATGGATTGGTCGGGTCGGCTCTAATCGAGTCGCTTAAACAAGACCAGCACGATGTTTTTAATCTCGTCAGGTACGCGCCACGCGATCAATCGGAGATTGAGTGGAGCCCTGAGCGGTACAGCATTGCTATCTCCCTAATCGAGGGCTTCGACGCGGTCGTGCATCTGGCCGGCGAAAGCATCGCGGAAGGACGCTGGACTGACGATAAGAAGAAACGTATTCGCGAAAGCCGGGCGAAGGGAACTCAACTGCTGAGCGACGCGATCGCAAATCTTTCGCAGCCTCCGAAGACGTTTATCTCAGCGTCAGCAATTGGTTACTACGGAAACCGCGGCGATGAACTGCTGACGGAGCAGAGCGCTCCCAGCGATGATTTTCTGTCGGAAGTTTGCGTGGCCTGGGAAAAAGCAACGTCGCTGGCAACGGAGAAGGGAATTCGCACGGTCAACGCGCGCTTCGGAATCATTCTCGATCAGGAAGGCGGCGCGCTGGCGAAGATGCTGCCGCCGTTTCGCATGGGTGTCGGCGGCAGGATTGGCAGCGGGAAGCAATGGATGAGTTGGATTGCCTTGGACGATGTTGTTGGTGGAATAAAATTCGCGCTAGCGAACGATTCGCTCAAAGGCCCGGTTAACTTCGTCGCCCCCAATCCCGTCACGAATGCGGAGTTCACAAAAGCACTTGGCCACGCGCTTTCACGCCCGACTATTTTCCCGATTCCCGCATTCGGTGTGCGACTGGTGTTTGGTGAGATGGCAGATGCGTTGTTGCTTTCAAGCCAGCGTGTCGAGCCGGCGCAATTGAAAAGTTCAGCCTACCCGTTCCAATATTCGCAACTCGATGCAGCGTTGCAACACGTATTGCGTTAACACGCTTGCCGCATGAAAAAGTCAGAACCGGGAGCGGTAGCGACCGGGTATAAGTTAGCCTCTCATGATGCTTACC
>JANMVC010000343.1:0-2545 GCA_031392315.1 Pyrinomonadaceae bacterium
GCAGCGATTGCTTTGGAATGATTAAGGATGAAGCGAAACGTTTCGCCGTTCGTTTTGCTTTTGCGGTTAATGTAGGTGCAAAGGAATAGTGGCGGCGTCCGCTCTTCCTGGGAGTACCACGGTGAGCGATGGGCTGATAGATACTTCTCGTGAATGCCTTGCTGTTTGCCGCTTTCGAGATAGCTCCACAGTGTCGGGTACTTGGCTTTGACTTCTGCCTCCGGCAGTTTGCACGATAACAAGTATAGCCGTCGTTCCATGAGAGGATCTCCGTGCGGATCGGTCAACACTTCACCCGACGACAGGTATCTTGCGCTTGGCAAGATGGGAATCAGAAACTCCTTCGGTAGTTTGAGTTCCGCAATTCTCTCGGGCGTGAGAATAAAGAATTTGTTTGCACCGGTCGCGATACCCCTCTTGATTGTGAATAAATCCGAGAGCTTGATCGCGTCCCGTACTGGTGCAGGTTTATGAGAGTTGTGAGGGTACTTAGTCCACTTGGCGTTTTCGTTAAGATCGCTCGCAGCTACAGGCATCGATATTGATGGCTTTGCCAGTGTTCCCCCATAGGTAAACTCTACGAGGTTATCGGCACTCGGCGGCGACTTCTTGAACCAAACGACTGCCGATGAGACCAAAGCATCGTCAAACTGGACGTCGGCGGGATCAAACCGGTGAATAGAAAGAAGTGTCACCTGCCTAAGCAAGTATTTCTTTATCTCGCGTCCGTAGTTGACGTCCATGAATTCGCTGGGAACTAACCACGCGGCCAAGCCATCTGCCGCCATCCACGAATGAGCCAAACACATGAAATAACAGTAGAGCCCAGACAGCCCACTGAGCGAGACTCCGGCAGACTGCTGCGCCAATGTTTGCAACCGGTTTTTATCGTCGCTAGCAAGGTGGTGATGGCGCACGTAAGGCGGATTGCAGATTAGTAAATTTGCCCGTCGGCTGTCTGATGAAGGTGCAATCTCCGTTGTGAAGTCTGCGTTGCTTAGTTGCAACGGCTCATCGCGCCAAAGCTCGGCTGCGCGATCGGCGAAAGGCTTATCAATTTCATACCCGGTCGCGCTAGCAATCCGAGAATGCGGGAATGTCTTAAGCAAAGCAGAGTAGAACGATCCGGTCCCAAACGCAGGATCGAGAAATCGAATCCGTTGGTTCGAAGGGAGACTCTTTCGAGCATACTCCAGAATGTCGATTGCCAAGTTGCTTGGGGTCGCAAACTGGCCGAGCTTGTTCCGCTCAGCTTGCGTCTTTGAGGAGTCGAGATGCTTCTGCACCGTCAATCGCGAGGACTCGATAACGTCGATGTGTTGCATTTCTATAGTCCAAACTTCTTGAGGTCGTCGATGCGATGTTCCCAAACCCAGTCTATTCCCTCAGCCGCTTCGTACCCAAGATAGCCGCTATCAAAGTATCCGCAAAGAAACAAGATGAATTGAACGCGGGAGCCGTAAGCTCGGCGCAGCTGCGACATCTTCACGGCTTCCTCTTTCCGCCTCTTATTTGTGTTTGTGAAATCGCCCGCGGATTTTGCTTCAATAAGCAACGGCAAATGTCCCGCACGCGCCCTCTTCGGCATCACGACAGCATCGATCGGTATATTGATGCGTTTGATCCCGTCTTCCAGCGTTATCGGAACGTTTAGTCGAAAGGCGAACGTCCCAGGTACGAGTTGATCGAAGGTTAAGCCGGTTCCAGCGTAAGAGTAGCCCCGAGACTCCAACCATTTTTTTATCTCAGAAAGCTGGCGACGCTCCTGAGCGTTCCGAATTATCGGATCGCTGACAGAACCGCAGAGTCTATCAGCCACAATTGTTGCAGCTCTGTGAATCTCTGCTCTTTTTGGATTCGATCCGCTGTCCAGCCACGGAAAAATATCTCGGTCACACAGCTTCAGAATTGTGGCACTGATCTTCTGTAGATTTACTTCGACTACTCCACGCGGTATGCGTTTCCTGGTCTCCATACTGAATACGAGACTAGCCGGAACCCCCGACAAGCCGATCAATCGATCCCGAGCGATAGGTGGTGCGGTTGACATCCGCAGCATTGGAAGCACCGAAGGATTCTGCATGAGCACTGAAGGGCTGAGGTCAGTGAGATTCGTTGTGAGTCTTAATGCGCTCTCGACAGCTACGGTCGCCTCAGCTCTAGCCGTTCTATATGCTTGTGGAGCGAACTTGATGAACCAATCATTGTAGAGATCGACCGAGCGAGCGATGTCTTTCTTCCAACCGAGCGGTTTGTCGGAGTTGACGGGCATAAATGTTTGAAGAGTCGAGCGTCGCAAAGAATAACACAGGTTACAGTTCTGATAAGGCGCAACGCGCAGTGTGCGCAAGAGAACGAAAGGGGCAGGGGAATTGGTGTCAATACAGCGGCGCCCGACGTCCCAGTAAAGTGACGCGCTTGCTTACGCGCGGGCTAGTGCTCCGACCGGTTCGCGCTACGCGCTCATTGCAGGTAGGATGCCTGCGCTCCCAGCGAGATGGAACGCCTTCGGCGTTAGGCCCGCCCGCTAACGCAGGCGGTTCTG
>JANMVC010000458.1:0-4661 GCA_031392315.1 Pyrinomonadaceae bacterium
CGTATCGGCTCGAAACGGGCGGCATCGAGGTGGATTGCGGCTTTGCTGGGTCTGCTCCTGCTCGTAGGGTGCGACGGGTCGGGTTCCTCCGGCTCGATGCCCATGTTCATGAGGCGGGAGATCGTGGACGGCGCGTCGTTGGTGTGAAGGGTGGACAGGACCAGGTGACCGGTTAGTGCGGCCTTGATCGCAATCTCGGCGGTTTCAAAATCGCGAATTTCACCGACGAGAATGATGTTTGGATCCTGGCGCAGGAAGGACCGCAGCGCTGCAGCGAAGTTAAGTCCAATCTGTTCTTTCATCTGCACCTGATTAATACCCATCAGGTTAAACTCGACCGGATCCTCGGCGGTCATGATGTTTGTCTGGACGGTGTTGAGCGATTGCAGCGCTGAGTAAAGAGTGTTCGTCTTACCGCTACCGGTTGGTCCGGTAACCAGCACCATCCCGTAAGGCCTGGAGATGTTGCGCTGAAACTTGACCAGCGACTCGGGTTCAAAACCCAGCTTGGTCATGTCAAGCATCAGGTTTTCTTTGTCGAGCAGACGCAGCACAACTTTCTCGCCAAAGAGAGTCGGCAAGGTGGAAACGCGGAAGTCTAGTTCGCGCGAGCGAGCGTCTACTTTGACTTTGATTTTGATTCGTCCGTCTTGCGGCAGGCGTTTTTCAGAGATGTCGAGCTTCGACATGATCTTGATGCGAGAGATGAGAGCGTCGCGCATCTTGAGGGGTGGGCGCATTACGTCGTAAAGCACACCGTCGATGCGGAAACGAATGCGCAGCTCTTTTTCGTAAGGTTCGATGTGAATATCGGAAGCTCCGCGACGCAGCGCGTCAACCAGCAATACGTTGACGAGCCGCACGACAGGTGCGTCTTCGCTTATTCGTGAGAGCGTCGAGAGGTCGATCTCTTCATTGTCTTCGACAACCTCGACGTCTTCCGTGCGATCAGTGTCGAAGTCGATGGAGTCGAGTGAAACCAGATCAGCGTGGGTAATACCGCTGTTGCCATTCTTGGCGCCGACGGGTTCGAGCACGACTTCGTCCACTGCGATCGCGGCGAGTTCAATTTCTCGGGAACTGCCGTAGTACTTTGAAATGGCGTGGTGAATGCTCGCTTCCGCAACTACAACCGGCTCGACGTTTAAGCCAGTCATGAACTTGATGTCGTCCATGGCGAAGACATTCGTCGGATCGACCATGGCGAGGGTGAGACTGGCGCCCACGCGAGAGAGGGGCAGGACGGAGTATTTCTGCGCCACTTCCTGAGGTATGAGGTGCAGCACGTGCTCGTCAATCTGGAACAAGTCCAGATTCACCGAAGGAATGCCGTATTGCCGGGACAGGACGGCAGTGATCATGTCGTCCGACACCAGCCCTAATTTGACAAGGTTGAATCCCAGTCGCCCGCCGTGCTCGCGCTGGTAATCAAGCGCTTCACGAAGATGCTGCGGACTAATGAGATTCTCCCGAACGAGAATTTCGCCTAATTTTGCCGACATTGATACCCCGGTCTTTGGAGTTTCTAGAATTTGATGAGAAGGGCCAGCCGTTCTGGAAAAGACTTGCCGACTGGTTGTTTGGACTACAGCGGAACGGTGGTTAACACCGTTGGCAATGAATAGTACAAGTTGGCCATGGCAGTGTCAAGAAGGAAATTTTCCGGCAGAACTTGGCCGCGAATTGGCGCTAGCTGGGGCGAACAGAAGGTGCTTGAGGGCGCAGTGGCGGGACTTGAAGGTGTTGGTAATGCTGCGAGAACAATGGAAAGCGAGACAAAACAAGGGCCGCAGCGGAAACTCAGTCCGCTACGGCCTTTTTCCAGAATGGGTCTATTCGCTATGGTCGCCGACGTCGGGTTGGGGGCGGTGTCTTTTCTGGTACTACGTTTTCGCTGTTTTTCAGTTCAGCGAGGACCGCTTTCACGGCTTCCTTGTCCTTGTGATTGTCAGGGGCCCGGTCAACAAACCGCTGGAAATAGTTGGCCGCTTCCTGGTATTTGGCCTTGTCGCCAGTGGCGTAAAGGGCCAGCCCTGCTCCGTACATAGCATCAGGATCGTCGGGCTTGTCCGTCAGAATCTTCTGATATTCGATCAAGGCCTTATCGCCCGCTCCGGCGTCGAGCAGCATTTGGGCGGCCTCGCGGCGCGCTTTGTCCTTCTTGATTGGATCTACTTCGAGGGCGATATAGTCAGCGTAGGCGGCCAGTCCGGCGTCAGCCTTTGTGGGATCGACCTTGGTGACAAAGAGACGCATTCCTTCCATGCGCGCGATCATAGCGTTTAGTTTGCGCAGGTTCTGGCCAGCGGCCGCCTGCGGATCTGTTTTGACCTCTTCCTTCTGAATCAGGTCTACGGCCTTCTGAGAATTCTCCGCGGCTTGGCGAAAATCCTGCTTCGCCAGGTCAAATCCGGCAGTCTTGTCAGCGTCCGCAGACTTAATGGTGGCATTGAAGCGCTCAACGCCGCGCTGGCGAAGCGCTTCAGAGATTTGCAGAAAGAGCACGCCTTGTTCCGGATCGGCCACCAGACCTTCCTGATATTGCTTAATCGCTTCGTCGTAGTTTTTGAGTTTGAGCGCCTCATTTCCTGCTTTGAACGTCCGACCTACAATCTCATTGATATTTTGGTTGCGCGCATTAGATTTCGCGATTTCTTCGTTTTTCTTGATCATCTCAGCCCGCTTGGCTGCATCTTCGGCGCTTGGTCTGGCCTCCTCAGTTGCAGTGCCGCTGCGACTAATCTGAGCCTTAATCTCCTCGATCGTAAGGCGTTTTCCGTCACCGGAGGGAAACAACTCGATCTCATAGTCAACGTCTCTCCCGACCTTCACGCCCTTCAGATAGTTTGGTTGGGCTCCAGGCAGGCTAGCCGCGATGACGTAGTCGCCAATAAATGGCAATCCGGCCCAAACAAACTCACCCTTCTTGTTTGTCTTAGCCTGGTATTTTGCGGCGAGGTCAACCCGGAAAACGTCGACGGTTGCTTCGGCAACCCGGGTGGTGGTTCCGTCTGCGTTCTTCATAATCACGTGCCCGCGAAGCTGTCCGGTTTGAGCTGAACCGACAATGCTGGCTGAAACGATGAGCGCCGCGCAGGCAACCGCGTAAACAAAGTATCTGTGAAACATCTACAACTACCTCCAAGGATCTGCCAAGAGTCGATGCGGGAGAGCCCATGAGATGCCTCGAGCGCTACTCCGGTTGTAACTTTTCTAGAACGATTGCGCCATAACTTAATAAGCAAACCTCTTGCTGTCAAGCACATATGAGATCGGATCTGGGATCCCCGCAGCGCGAAATGCCCTAAGCCGCAGAGCGCACGAATCGCAAGCGCCGCACGCCTGCTCCGACTCAGCGTAGCACGACCAGGTGAGTTCGAGAGGAGCTTGCAATCGCTGTCCCAATTCAACGATTCCTGACTTCTTCATTTCGATAACTGGCGTTCTGATTTCAATTCGCGTCTCCGGTTTTGTTCCCAAACTAACGACTTGCTGAAACGCTTCGTAAAATTCTGGCCGGCAATCCGGATAGCCGGAGGAATCTTCAGCGACAGCGCCGATATAGATTCGCGTGGCACCGATAACCTCGGCCCAACTCGTGGCAATTGCGAGCAGGTGAGCATTTCTAAAAGGGACGTAACTCGACGGTATATTTTTCGACTCGACGCTTGGCGCGGTGACGGCAATATTTTTGTCAGTCAGCGACGAGCCGCCAATTTGAGCAAGGTGGTCAATGGACGCGACAAGTCTGTGTTTCACGCCAAAATGGTTGGCGATGTCTTCAAAGGCGCGCAATTCACGCGCTTGGGTGCGCTGGCCGTAAGAGACATGGAGAAACGCCAGCTCGCTGACCTCGCTATCGGCGATGGCCGCGGTAACGCATGAATCCATTCCGCCGGAGACAAGGCAAATTGCGAGGACTTCACCAGAGTCTGGGGGAGACTCGAGCTTAGAACTCTCGTATGCTTCGTCCTCGCTTCCGCCCATCAAACTCCTCGTGCCTCCGCCCCCCAAATATACTTATGAAGCTGTAATTGTAGTCGAACATCAAGCTCGCTTGACGCTACCCAGTCTGCCAGCAGTTTCAAATCAATCGTCGCCCACGCGGGCGAAATCAAAACGGCCCGCGCACGCCCAATCAATTCGTATTGTTCAATTACTTTCAGAGCATAGTCCCAATCATTCTTGTCGGCGATTACAAATTTCACTTCATCCTGTTCGGCTCTGAGACGTTCAAGGTTGGGCCAATGGTTTCGCGCCTCTTCGCCAGACGCCGGACATTTCACGTCCAGGATAATGGCGGCGCGCGGATCGACGCCTTCGGTTGAAACAAAACCTCCCGTTTCAACCAGCACTTCGTAACCTTCCGCGCAGAGCGTTTCGATGAGTAAGAAAGCCTCGGACTGCGCCAGCGGCTCGCCGCCCGTCACCTCAACGAGATTGCAGCCGAAAGTCCGCACCTGGGCCATCACCTCATCAAGAGAAATATGGTCGCCTCCGCTAAAGGTGTATTCGCTGTCACACCAAACACAGCGCATGGGACAACCAGTCAAACGAACAAACGCACACGGCCGTCCGGCGTGAGTGGATTCGCCCTGAATTGAACGAAATATTTCGGTAACCCGAAGCATGTTCTAAAACTGACTCCTCACGCGCACGCC
>JANMVC010000508.1:0-4312 GCA_031392315.1 Pyrinomonadaceae bacterium
GGTCGCTGAACGAGCCACGCGGTTCAGCTCTTGGGAGCGCGGCGGCCGCTGGGAGCGCGGGCATCGCGGGGTCCCCGGCCGGGCAGCCTGGCTGGGGTGCCGTCTTGCCCGCAACCGCGAGCACAGCTCGCGAAGATTTGCCTCCCGCGATTTCCGCGGCCCCAACACACGGCGCACGCGCCGGAGCTGACCAGGACGCGTCTGAAATTGAACAAATCAAATCGGCACTCGAGCAACGGCGAAAGATGTTTCTGGTTACGGCCCTGGACGGCGCGAGTCAGGCGACGATTGAAGGAAACGAACTATGCATTGAATTTCTGCCTGAATCCCGATTCATGCGCGACACGCTGGCGAAGCCCGACAACGTGAAGATACTGCGGGAGGTCTGCAAAGAGATCACTACGCGCGATCTGGGCGTGCGCTTCGTGATCAAAGATTCGGAGGCTGCCAACGTGCCGGTCTCGAAAGAGGACGAGGCCCGCCGTGAGAAACAACTCCTGCGCGAACGGGCCGAGAAAGATCCGACCGTGCAACAGATGCTTCGCACTTTCCGCGGGGAAGTGGTTGAGGTCAGGCAGGTTGATAAAAAGCTGTAAAGAGTTTGTCGAACGCAGTTGGCGCAACGGAGCGTGTGGCTGATGTTCTGGACGTAGCTGAACAGGATCAGTGATTGGCGTTAGTTCTCGGAAGTAATGCATTGAGCGTATCGGTGGCCACCAAAATATCAGCAACGATCTGACGCGCCATCCGTTGACGGACTGGCTTGTCTTGATACGATCCCGGCCAGACGCGAATTACGGTGCCGTCGGAATTGAGCAACAGATGTGAAGGGGTTGTCATTGTGAATACCGACTCCGGCGGCGGACCTGCCTCTGCGTTCCAAAGAAAACTCGGTCCCTCGACGTTGAGTGAATCGCTGTATCTGAAAAAGTCTGACCGCGGAGTTTGCGCTGCGAAGAATACCAAGTAGTAATTAATGTCCATGCTCGATAGCTTTTTATGCAGGTGAACCATCTCGTCGCTTGCGATGCTGCACATGGCGCACTCGGGATTGACTGAGACGGGCACGACCGGTCGCTTACCGACCATGCTGGCGAGAGTTTTCCCATCTTTCGATTTCAAACGGGTCAAATCAATCTTCTCTCCGATATCCGGCCCACGCCAATCATTCTCAGAAGTGCGGAGCACATTGAAATCAAAGCCCTCGGTTAGGAATGGCCTCGTATTAGGGCGGGGAATCGGACTTTGCTTCCGCCCAAAGTAGGCTTTGGCCGTAAATGCCCCCAGACCGAAAGCAATCGTCCCTCCGATGATGAGGCCCAGGGCAAATCGGGAGCGCAACGCTTTTTCTCCGAACATTCTCATTCTCCCTTTGACGCTGATCGTCCTGGCTTGGGCGTGGCTTTTTTCGCGCTTCTAAGTTGCTCCAGACAGACGCTCAGCAATCCCAGACGAACCTGCACGCGTATGCCTAGCGAGCTAATTGATGAGACGGCTTCTGTGACGGCGTATTCGTCCATTTCAAGCAGTGAGGCAAGGAAAAGTTTCGAGAACTCCACTCCTGCTAAACTGCTGCGGTCATTGTTACCGGTGTTTTTATCTTTTGTCTGTTCGGCACGATTGAGCGCCGCAACCGCTTCCTTAAGAACTGCCATCGCCTCCGCAGGCTGGTATTTGAGTATTAACGGCAGTAAGCCAAAATACCCTGCGGATTTTTCGGCATCCGAAAGGGACGGACGGCGTAAACCCGTTCGCGCATCGCCGAGAAATTCCAGGGTTGGGTCAATCTCCTTGTCTCTGTTGGTGGGCAGTCGATCAACAAATGACATCTTAGCGTAGGGCTGCAAGTCGGTGGGGACGGCGTTAAGGATGAGGCGCATCCCGTAGTCGTCTCCGCTTTTGAAGTGGCGAAGCGCGGAAACGGCGGCCCAGTCCCAGCGGTAAGACTCCCACGTTCCATCCGAGAACTCACGTGACTCAGTACTCATGCTATCGAGAATTTTGAGCGCCCGATCAAAATCGTTCTGTTGCCTTGCGAATGAAGCCGCCCGGAACTGGTAAAGCGTGCGGACCTTCATATCTTGAGCGGCATCCCCTGCCTTCAGCAGGTCGTCAACTGTCTTGAGTGGCTGATCGCGAAGAGCGTCGTCCACGCTTTGGCGCGCTGAAGGATTCATTGACTGACACTGGTTGAGGGATTGCCGAACCACCCCGGCATGTTGGGGTAAGAGCCGTTCAAACTGGATCAGTATGGGAGCAATAAGGTAACCAATGGCGAGGCAAACGGAGACCCGGTTTTCCGCGTTGATTGGATTAGCTTGCAGATAGGCAATGTCCAGTTTTAATAATTCCCTCCGCAGATCATCCGGTGGCGTTGCAATATTCTCACCAGGATAAATTGAGTCAGAAAAGGCCAGTTGTGTGAGTGAACCTAGTAACCCGCTATCGAGGGTTTGTCGGGCGGCAGCAAGCGTTTGAGCGAGTAGGGCATCGGCCAATTTTGAATCTTTGCGCCGCAGTCTGAAGATTAACGACTCCATCTGTCGTGGACGGCCAAGCCGCAGTGCTAGCGCACCCAACTCGGCCGCACGTTGCGGGTTATTTTCCACCAGAAAATTTGCGGCTTCGATTAGTCCGTCGGTATTTGCTCCCCGCTCAGCCTTAGCTTCCTGCTCGGCATCTTGAATGAGGATGACGCTCAATCGCGCGCTTAACTTTTGATCGAGGGGTGCGGCGATCTTCAGAAGCAAGTGTACAGTTTGAAGTCGCTGGCGTCGCTCATCCTGGGTTTCCTTGTTCGGTACAGCTTCCACAGATTCGATAGGCTTCAGCATCCATGAGCGGGCCTTCTCAGGATCATCCCGCCACCACCTTTGAGCTAATTTCGCCCAGAGCAGAGCGCCTTCCGATGGCGTCAGATCTGCTGAATCCCTGATCAAATCTGCCGTAATCGCTTGCGAGCGGACCAACCAGAGATCGTAAGAAATCCGTCCTTGTTGAGCGGAGCCTGGTTGCTGAGCAAAGCCCGGCAGGGACGGCATTGCCATGATCAAAAGGCAGAGATAGATAAAACGCATGCTCAATCTCCTTCTTTGTCATTCCAAGGCACTGCTCCGGCGAAATGAGTGCCGGGGCACGCTTTGCAATTAGACTCATCTAGTGCGTTCGCACACAGTTAGCTGGTCCGCAGGGAAAAGTTTGGTCTGGGTCCTTTTTCCACCGGCTACAGACCATAGTTTGATCCAAATATGACCGCGGATTACAACCAAGACTGTTGCACCTGTCCATATCCGGACAAACCCATGGGCCGTGCGGTGTGCCGCCGCCGCCGCCGCCGTCGCCGTCGCTCTCCCACCAGTCTCCAGATCCATCGTCACAGCTCTGCTCCCAGGAGTCACACATGTACCCCCAATCTCCTTGCGCAAAAACTGTAGACTGGTGGAAACTTCCGAATGCTGCCCCCACTAAAGCGGCAGCCAGTACTAGCAAGTAGAACCTCCTCATGATTCTTGTCATCGTCGTATCCTCCTAATTTGCTGCTGCCAACAAACTATCAAGCTTGTCGGGTAATGGTCGCGCAGCAGAGTATTGTAGGTATCGGGTGGAAGCAATTACTTTCCCTTGTCCAATTCGCTGATTTCTTGTTCAAATCGCTGTTTATTTTCATCGGCCAACTTTGGTTCGGATTTCGTCGTCGGAAACATCGGCGTGTTGGGGAATATTGAATCTATGCTTAGTAGGCGCTACTCCGTAGACGAGTTTGAAAGATCTCGAAACACGACTGACGTCAGTAATCCCAATCATATTGGCGATCTCTTTCATGTTTAGATCTGTATTTTCAAGCAAGCGCTTCGCCTCGCGCATCCTGATTGATTGTTGATACCGTTTCGGACTAACACCAAGTTCTACCTGGAAGAGGTAACGAAGATGGGATGGACAAAGATGCGCCGCTTGCGCCATCTCCTGAATTGACTGGCTACGGCGTAAATCATTCTGGATTAGCATTACAACTTTGTATACTTTCGGATTCATGTGTGAAGACCTCGTCAGAGTTTTGCCGAAGGAGTGAGTTTGGACCGGTACATTGCCTAAGTGTACCGGTCCGCACGCGCCACGCATTACCCCATCACGTGACGTCTTCGCGGGCACCCCGGTTTCTGTCGAAAACCAAAGTGTCCACGGACTGAGGGCACGCCGCTATCGTGCTCCTCCGCCATCGAGGGCGTTAAGCATTGCTCTTCGCGTTCGTGGTCCGCGCTCGGCGGCGGTGAATTGGAGAACGCTTGTCCATCAGATCTTTGTGTCTTGATTC
>JANMVC010000158.1:0-2480 GCA_031392315.1 Pyrinomonadaceae bacterium
CCTTCGGTCCTGCTACCGAATCAGTGTAATCTGCGAAATCTGCGGACAGTATCTTTCGCAGGCACACTAACCACCAAAGAGTTTGCCGAAGAAGCCGCCGCCCTCGCGCTTGGTCAATTGTTCGAGTTCACCCGAATCAAGCCACACGCCGCCGCACTTGTCGCAAGTGTCGATCGACACATCTTCCACCTTAGTCTCTTGCAGGTTTCCGTCGCAGCGTGGGCAACGCATTGAAGATGTGCCGGCAGCTTTGGCCTCCTCCGCCACCTTCATCTTCTCGCGCAGCTTTTCGACCGCTTCCTGATTCTTACGATAAAAATACTCTTCTTCCAATCCTCGTGTTCGCTCATCAAATGCGTCTGCCATGTGTCCTCCTCCGAATTGCTTGTTCTTTCCCGGAACGCAAACTAACAGTTTGCGTTACAAATTCTCAAACTCGCCGGCGCGAATTGCGTTGGCAATCTGCTGAATATCTCCAGCCATCGAACGGTCGCCCTTAAGCTCCGCCACATGCGACCGCACAATGTCGTAGGCGCGTTTCACGCCGCCGCCTGGAAGCAAAGGAGCGCGAAAACTGAGCCCTTGCGCAGCGGTGATCAACTCAATTGCCGTTGCCAGTTCCGCGATTTCAACGATCGAGCGCAGCTTGGTCGCCGCGGTCATTCCCATCGAGACGTGATCTTCCTTGCCGCCATCCGTGGGGACATTGTCGACGCTCGCCGGGTGGGCCAGTATCTTTGCTTCACTCAGCAACGCGACCGCGGTTACCTGAAGCATCATGAATCCCGAAGCAGTGCCCGCCTCGGTCGTCAGGAATGGCGGCAGGTCTTCGTTGGCGTCAGGATTCACCAGGCGATCGATGCGCCGCTCAGTGATGCTCATCAAATCTGTGAGGGCAATGGCGGCGTAGTCAAACGCCAGCGCCAGTGGCGCCCCATGAAAGTTTCCGCCGGAGAGCACGTCACCCGACTCGGCGAAGACCAGCGGATTGTCAGTCGCGCTGCCGGTTTCCGTTTCCACAATTTCGCATGCATGCGCGAGTGCGCCTCGCACTGCTCCGTGAACTTGCGGCATGCAACGCAAACTGTACGCATCTTGAATTCGGGGATCGTTTTCCAGATGCGACTTGCGAATCTCACTGCCCTCGAGCAACTCGCGCAGATGCCGCGCTACTTCGATCTGCCCCGCATGAGGACGGGCTGCGTGAATGCGTTCGTCAAATGCGACTGGCGTTCCTTTCAGCGCTTCGAGAGACATCGCGCCCGCAACGTCTGCGAGACGGGTCAGGCGTTGAGCGCGATGAAGCGCCAGCCCGCCAACCGCACCCATCGCCTGCGTGCCGTTTAGCAAAGCCAGTCCTTCCTTTGCTTCCAATCGCAACGGCGCAATGCCAGCCTGCTGGAGCGCTTCGGCGCCAGGTCGTCGTTCGCCCCGGTAAAATGCTTCGCCCTCGCCAATCGCCACGAGCGCCAGATGGGCCAACGGCGACAAATCCCCGCTGGCGCCCACGGAACCTTTTTCGGGGATGACTGGCGTCACACCGCTCTCGATCATCGCCAGCAACGTTTCAACAACTACCGGCCGTGCGCCGCTGAATCCACCCGCCAAAACATTTGCGCGCAGCAACAACATGGCGCGCGCCTCCGGCAGTGACAGCGGACTGCCCACGCCGCATGAGTGACTGCGAACCAGATTCAACTGCAACTCGGTCAGTTTGTCGGGCTCAATGCGAACGTCGGAGAGCTTGCCAAACCCGGTGTTGATTCCGTAGACAGCGCGGTTGTCGGCAACAATCTTCTCGACCGTGCGCCGAGACTGCTCGATGCGCACACGGGCTTCTTCAGCCAAAGCCGCGTGTTCGGTGCCGTCTGCCACGGCTGCCATCTGCTCGAGAGTTAATCGTTGTCCGCGGAGTTGGAGCATGGAAACAGAGAACAGAGATCAGAAGTCAGGGATCAGAGGTCAGCGATCAGTTGGCGGGTACTACGCGTCGTCCTGACCTCTGACTTCTGATCTCTGACTTCTGCTTCTAGGCCTTTACCGGCCGATTTCTATCTGGCGTTTCTGAAATGTCGATGCGCGTCGAATTCCGTTCCGGCGTCTCACTGATGTCAATCTTCCGGAATTCCCCCGTCGTCGCGCCGCTGCGCACGCGTGGGCGCGCGCGTTTCGCCCGTTGTGTAGTTCGACCGGCGCCGGTAGCGACTCGCGTCCAACTAGTCATCCGTTTCAAAGGTCGCAGTGAAAACTCGTGTTGCGGCAAAACTTCGCCCGTCGCCTCACGCAGGCGCACAGTTCCAATCGCAAAGATCGCAATCGCCGCGTTGAAGAGCACGCCGAAAACGAAAACTGCCCACCCCGGCACCACGCCCACCTGCGCGCGATCGATGAACGCATTGAAGTCGCGCGCCGGTAATGGGTGCAGGTAGACTTTGAGATTCCAACTCAACGCCAGCAACGCAAATATCCAAAGATAGTTT
>JANMVC010000592.1:0-5408 GCA_031392315.1 Pyrinomonadaceae bacterium
GCCTCCATGTCGTCGCGATGGATGAACCGAAGGGCCGCCGAGTTGATGCAATAGCGCAATCCGCCGCAGTCCTGCGGCCCGTCCGGAAATACATGGCCGAGATGGCTGTCGCCGTGCGTCGAGCGCACCTCGGTGCCGCCCTCGATGTCGTCCGGGCGCTCGTCCACGTTGGCTGGGTCGATGGGCTTCGTGAAGCTCGGCCAGCCGGAGCCCGAGTCAAATTTGTGGGACGAAGCGAACAGCGGCTCGCCCGAGACGAGGTCGACGTAGATGCCCGGTTCGTCGTTGTGCAGGTACTCCCCGGTTCCGGGACGTTCGGTGCCGCTTCGCTGCGTTACGCGAAACTGCTCAGGCGACAGGTTGCGGACCGCCTCTTCATCTCTCGTGAAGTTGCGCGTCGTTGGCTTGTCCTGGTCCATGTCATTCTCTCCCTCTAAGATTCGGTACACGGCGGATGACACGCACCTGGCGCGGCCATCCACCGTGCATCTTCTTGAACTACCCTGAACTAACGCAGCGACTTGAAGCCCGCACGAAGATCTTCCACGATCGCCTGCGGCTGCTCCCACGCGGCAAAGTGCGCACCTTTCGGATGGCGCTTGTAGTAGGCCAACTTGGGATAGGCCTTCTCGGCCCACTTCCGCGGAATCGGGGCAATCTCTTCCGGAAAGGCGCTCACCACGACCGGGATCTTTACGCCCTTCGGAGCGAAGAAGGCGTTCTTGTTTTCCCAGTAGAGTTGGGCCGACGACACCCCGGTCTTGGTCAGCCAGTAAAGGGTGATGTTGTCGAGAATATCGTCTCGCGTCAGGCCCTCGGCGGCGCCGTCAAACACGCGAACGATTTGCCTGTAGGTCCAGATATCATGATCGATGATCCACGCAGCCAGTCCGACCGGAGAATCGTCGATCCCGTAGAGCGTCTGCGGCCGGTTCCCCATCTCCTGGGCATAGCCGAGACCATGCTTGTAGAAGAAGGCGACGTGGTTGAAAGCCTCTTTCTCTTCTTCGTCGAGGCCGGCAGGCGGCGCTCCACCGGCAAAAGCCGCCGCATCAACCTCGGGTGGAATCGCAGCGGCCATGTTGGTGTGAATGCCAAGCAGTCCTGGCGGCGCCTGCACCCCCATCATGTCGACGATCATCGCACCCCAATCGCCGCCTTGCGCGACGTAGCGCTGGTATCCGAGGCGCTCCATCAGGGTGGCCCATGCCCGGGCAATTCGTTCGGGGCCCCAGCCATTCGTGGTCGGCTTGCCCGAGAAGCCGTAGCCGGGCATCGACGGAATCACCAGGTGAAACGCCTCCGCGGCGCTCCCGCCGTGGGCCGAGGGATTAGTCAGTGGCTCAATGATCTTGAGCTGCTCGATGATTGAGCCTGGCCAGCCGTGGGTAACGATGAGCGGCAGGGCGTTTTCGTGCTTCGACCGCACGTGAATGAAATGGATGTCCAGCCCATCGACTTCAGTGATGAAGTGCGGGTATGAACTCAGTCTCGCCTCGACCTTGCGCCAGTCGTATTCCGTCGACCAGTAGCGGGCGAGCTTCTGAATCGTGGCAAGCTGCACGCCCTGTGTGTCGTCCGCGACGGTCTCCCGTTCGGGGAATCGGGTCGCCTTGATGCGCCGGCGCAGCTCAGTCAAATCGGCTTCCGGAAACTTTATATGAAACGGACGAATCGCGGTTTTATCTGCTGCCTGCTTGCTCCCATGTTGTGTAGCACTCGTTTCGGTCATAGGGTTCTCCTTTTGACTAGTTCTGAATTTGAAATCGGCTAATCCCCCTCTGATCGTTCCAAGGCTTAACACGACAGCCACACCCCACATCGAGCCCTGCATTAGAAAGCGGCGGCGATCTGTCCTCTTGATCAGCTTTTGAACAGTAGCTCGGAGCCTTACTCGGCGTGGTCAAACCAGGGCCGAGAACAAACGTAGCGGTCGAGATCGTGTTCCGACGCTAATCATCCACGGTGACGACGATCATATCGTCCCCATCGGAGTTTCAGCAATCCTGTCGTCGAAACTTGCCACAAACGCCACCTTAAACATATATCCCGGCGGAACACAATAGTCTGGGCGACACAAGCAAAGAACAGCTTAGTGAGGATTTGCTTGCCTTCATCAAAGGCGAACAATCAGCATCGGCGTGATTAAATCCAAGGCCTTTAGATTGGGACCGAGAGGTCGGAGGTTTGGAATTCTCTTGCCCCGAATACAAAAATACGGCTGCCGTTTTGGCAGCCGTATTTTGTTTTTGGCAATCAACTGATCCTTCAATGCGGCAGTTCAGGTTGGTCGAACATATCTCGCACCTTCAGTGCAAACATATCCAGCGAGAATGGCTTTTGAATGAAGGCCATCTGATCGTCAAGGACACCGTGCATGACAATCGCGTCGTCGGTATAGCCCGACATGTAAAGCACCTTGGTGCTTGGCCGCAACTCCACTAACCGCTCGGCCAGTTCTCGTCCACCCATTTGAGGCATCACCACGTCGGTAATTAGAAGGTCGATATGGCCCTCATAGCCCGCGCAAACTCGGAGTGCTTCGACGCCGTTCGCGGCGCTCACTACTTCATAGCCATTGGTCTCCAGGATTTCCCTCGCGAGAGTCCTCACGAGTTCTTCGTCCTCGACCAGGAGAATTGTCCCATGTCCACGAGGCACTTCCGGCGCCTTCACTTCTTCATCATCAGTAACGAAGTCGTCTGCCACGGGTAAATAAATCTTGAAGGTAGTGCCCTGCCCGAGTTCGCTGTAGACCACAATATTCCCGCCGCTTTGCTTGACGATACCGTAAACCGTTGCCAATCCGAGTCCCGTGCCCTTACCTATTTCCTTGGTGGTGAAGAACGGCTCAAAAACGCGCTTTCGCGTTTCAGCGTCCATACCAACACCTGTATCGCTCACTGTTAACATCAGGAATCGTCCGGGCTTGGTAGAAGGAAGCGACTTCGATGTCTGATCCAGAACGGCGTTGCTGGTCTTGATGGTGAGTTTACCTCCGCGCGGCATTGCGTCGCGCGCGTTGACAACCAGATTCATGAGCACCTGTTCGATTTGTCCAGGATCGGCTTTTATCTTGCAGAGCGATGGTTCGAGCGAAGAGACCAGGTCGATGTTCTCGCCAATCAGTCGCCGTAACAAAGTGTTCATATCCGCGACGACGGAATTCAGATCGATCACCTTGGTTTGAAACATTTGCTTACGGCTGAAGGCCAGAAGCTGTCGAGTCAACGACGCGGCGCGATCGGCGGCCCTCTTGATTTCCTCCATATTTTTACGCAAAGGATCGCCGGTAGACATTCGTCTGATTCCGATCTCGCTATAACCAGTGATGACTGTCAGAAGATTATTGAAATCGTGAGCAACACCGCCGGCGAGTTGTCCCACCGCCTCCATCTTCTGCGACTGACGAAGTTGTTCGGCCTTCGCCCGCTCCCGGTCGATCAGTTCAACGTTCTCAACTGCGGTGGCGGCGAGGTTCGCGGCCATCCGCATGGCCGTCCCATGTTCGTCTGTGTAGGCGTGCTTTCGATAACTCTGAATTTCGATGCAACCAACAGTGCGGCCCCTAATCGACATTGGCGCTGATAATGCTGACTGCGGAATCGCGCCTTCCTCGTGCTTTCCGACCACAATGGACCATTTGGGTAAATTCTTCTGGAATTCGTTGTCGATGAGAATCGCGCCCGTCTTGATAGCGCGGCCGGTTAACCCGTTCCTGACGGGCATTTCGACAAGATCGCATGTTTGGATCTCGGCGCCGTCAACCCAACAGTACGTCGCCCGCCGGACATTTTCTTCCGGTTCATAGAGGGAAATCACCATGCCGTCGCAGGGCACTGAAACGACGGTGAATTCACGCAATGCTCTCAAGATCGATTTGAGTTCGCGCGCCTGCCCCAGGGTTTGGCCCAGCACTGCAATTCGCTCGATCAATCGCTCATATTCCCGCATCGCGCGCTCGTTGGCCTCTTGCAGTGCCAACTCTGCCAACTTGCGTTCAGACACATCACGGATAACAGCCTGGATCGCGGACCGGTTGCCGTGATTAAACGCCACCGACTGCATTTCGACGTCAATCAGACTTCCATCTTTCCTGACACATTTAAACCCCACAACCGGCAGCGATTCACCGTTCAATATCCTGCCGATGCGTGCGCGCATGGTTTCGCGGCTCTCAGGCGCCACGTAATCGAATACTGATTTGCCGATTACTTCCTTCGCTGAGTCCGCGCCGACGAGCCGGAGCGCCGCGGTGTTGCAAAAGTTCACCCCGCCATCGGTATGAATAATGATTGCGTCCGGAGAGAGTTCGACCAGGCGCTCGTAGCGCTCTTCACTTTCGCGGAGGAGATTCTCGGCCTTCTTTCGCTCGGTAATGTCGCGCTTGGTACCCCAGGCCCGCGTCAGTGACCCATCTTCGACGATGCCGACAAGGTTGTTCAGGAAACACTTGCTTTCGCCTTCGCGGTCGAGCTCTTCCAGCTCCTCATCAACCAGGCGGTAATTCGACTCGATAAAAGCTTCCAGATATTTCCGATTCTGCGGCAGCGATCGGGGCAACAAATTGCTCATGCGGGCGCCAACGATACTCGTGGCGTCGCCAAACCCAAACATCTGGGCCATCGCGTCATTGCACTCGGCGAGGTAGCCGTAGTCATAAAAATGATCGATCTGTTCGGCTACTGTGCACCTGGTCGGGCATGGCGGGTCGAGATCCACACACCACACGGCCTCCGAGCTGTTTTCGACAAAAGCCCGATAACGTTCCTCGCTCTTTAGCAGCGCCTCGTCCGCCTTCGGCTCGCGCGAATCAGATCCAGGGTTTTCCGAGGTCTCACAATTACGACCCGAGTAGCTGACAAAACTGGGTTCCGTATCCGTCAGGACGGGACCACTTGATGAATGGATTTCCATGTTTAGATTTTCTTTAGCCGCGGTGGACGGCCCAGAGACTAGCGCCCGACTCACCCCCGGTTTGACCAAAACGAGCGACGATTTATGCTGTCTGACCGTGGGCATGGACTTCCGCTAGACGCCAGGAGCCAGCAGGATCTTGCTTGAGCGCAGGATTCGCTCGATGAATCAACGAGAGCAGATAGAGACGACCTTCGTCCATAAGGTTCTCGAAATGGACCCCGAAGCCAAGGCCAGGCGAACAATGGACAACTGCGCCCTCCAGCTCAAACCACTCTGCCGCCGAAACAAGGATCTTGATGCATATCCTCTCGCCGACGAACACCTCGGCGATCGAATCGACATAGCAACCCCCTTCAGACAGGTCGCTAATTCTTGTCTCCTGCTGCGCAGCAGATCCAAACAAGCACGCGGTCACATTGATGTCGAATCTAGCTTGAGTTCGGTTCTCTCTCATGGATTTGCTGCTTCGTCGTATGCCTGCGTCGGAG
>JANMVC010000615.1:0-3065 GCA_031392315.1 Pyrinomonadaceae bacterium
AGCCTTACCGGATGAGTTTTGGCTAGGCCAGGAATGAAACTTCTGAATGCACCGTTACGGTTAATTCACTATGGAAACACCGCAAGTAAAGAGTGAGATCGTCCGGGCGATTCAAGATCTCCCTGAAGACGCTACGGTGGAAGACGCGATGGAGCGGCTCTATTTTCTCGCGAAGATTGAACGAGGCCTTGAGCAGTCTGAGTCAGACGAGACGACCTCACATGATGAAATCAAAGCCAGGTTCCTCAGGTGACTGAAGTTCGTTGGACACCGCAAGCAGCAGACGATCTTCAAGCCATTTACGATTTCATCGGACGCGACTCGCCCCACTACGCTCAGGTAATCGTCGAGGATCTCCTGGCTGCGATCGATCGGCTCAAACAATTCCCCATGATGGGTCGCCACGTACCAGAGCGTCTTCGCGAGGATCTTCGCGAGATTATCAAACCACCTTATCGGATCGTTTATAGGGTTGGCGAAGCGATTCTGATTCTCACAATCTTTCGCGCCTCTCGCTTGTTTCCGTCCAGTTTGAAATAACAAGCGGGGGCGGCGAGTCAGCAAGAGCTCATGCTATGATTCCCGCACGTTTTAAGTTCCCCCGCAGGTAATCAACAATGCTTTATCTGTCGCAAGTGTTGGGTCGCCCCATACGCGACCTTGAAGGTGAGCGTGTGGCCACCGTCAAGGACGTGATCGTGCGTCTGGGTGAGCAGGATCATCCGCCCGTGACTGGACTCGTGGCGCGCTTCGGTCGGCGCGAGTTTTTCCTTTCGCGCTGGCGTATCACCGAGCTTAACGAACACGGCGTCCGACTCAATTCCGACAAACTAAATCTGCGTCCATTCGTTCGTCGTGAAGGCGAAGTGTTGCTGGCGCGCAATGTGCTCGACAAGCAGTTGATTGACGTGGACGGCAAGCGGGTCGTGCGCGTGAACGACGTGCAACTGATCGATGTCGCCGGCGACTGGCGCGTGACTGGCGCTGACGTCAGCGTTCAGGGACTTTGGCGACGACTCGCGCCGGCAGGTTTTATCGGCACGCGCAAGCCGGTTGAAGTTATCGACTGGTCGAATGTTGGTTACCTTGCCACCGACGGGACGACGGTTGGGCTGAAGTCTCCGCTGGGCAAGCTGGCCCGGCTTCATCCGGTGGAGATTGCGCGGCTGGCGGAAGCGCTCTCCTATCATCACGGCTCCGAGGTGGTTGAATCGCTCGACGATGAAACCGCCGCGGAAACGCTCGAGGAAATGCCTTCCGAACGCCAGGCCCAAATCATCGGCGACATGAACCAGGAGCGCGCGGCCGATATTCTCGAATGGATGTCGCCCGATGAAGCCGCCGACGTGCTGGGCGATCTCCCGGAAGAGAAGGCGGAAGAACTACTGGGGCTGATGGAAGACGAGGAGCAGGCAGACGTCGCGGAGTTGCTGCCTTACGAAGATGACACGGCCGGTGGATTGATGACTACTGAGTTTGTCACGCTGCCGCGCGCGTTAACTGTTGGCGAAGCCCTGGCGCGTTTGCGCGAGATGGCGGAAACGCCAAACATGATCTACTACCTCTACGTCGTGGAGGGCGAAGGGTCTTGGAACCTGTCAGGTGTGATCGCGCTGCGTAGTTTGATCCTGGCCGACCCCTCGGTGCCGCTGGCGGACGTGATGCGCACGGAGTTTCAACGCGCACATCCAGACGAACCGGCAAAGGAGGTGGCCCAGCGGATCGCCGAATATAACCTGCTGGCCTTGCCCGTGATGGACGAAGCCGGCGACATTTTGGGAATCATAACCGTAGACGACGCGATGGAAATTCTGCTGCCGAAGGACTGGCGGCAGCGGCTGCCGAGATTGTTTGGATAGCCTGTCAGAACCGCCTGCGTTAGCGGGCGGGCCCCGTCGCTCAAAAGTAAAAAGGTAAAAGTAAAAAGGAAAGTATTTTCAAAACCGATCCTCCGTTGTCACTTTTGCCTTTACCTTTTTACTCTTGCCTTCTTTGCCCGCCCGCTAACGCAGGCGGTTCTGACAAGAGCATGACTGAGGAACCTCCAAGTGGCCGAAACACCAGTAGCGGACAAATCTGCCGCAAAGGCCAGGCACCGTCGTTTCTTGCGGCGCGGGGCTACCGGTGTGAAACCCGCCGCTGCGTTGCGTCGGAGGCTGCTTGCCTACCTCGCGATTCTGGGTCCCGGAATGATCGCTGCCAGCGCGGGCAATGACGCCGGCGGCATTGCTACTTTTGCCTCAGTCGGCGCTGAACAAGGCTATCGTCTGCTCTGGATCCTAATCCCCATCACAATCAGCCTGGGCCTGGTGCAGGAGATGTGCGCGCGCATGGGCGCAGTCACCGGCAAGGGCCTCGCCGATCTGATTCGCGAACGCTTCGGAGTGCGCTGGACCGCGTTTG
This sequence comes from Pyrinomonadaceae bacterium, assembly GCA_031392315.1. Classification (GTDB taxonomy): domain Bacteria; phylum Acidobacteriota; class Blastocatellia; order Pyrinomonadales; family Pyrinomonadaceae; genus PSRF01. The sequence goes on from JANMVC010000615.1 coordinate 2,404, forward strand.
TGATGCTGGCGCTTCTGATCGCGAACGGCGGTGTTACAGTTTCTGAGTTCGTCGGCATCGCTGCCGCCACCGAGCTTTTCGGTGTACCGCGATTTGTTTCGGTGCCTCTGTCAGCGATGGCCATCTGGTGGCTGGTGGTGAAGAGTTCGTATCAGCGCGTGGAGCGAGTGTTTCTGCTGATGTCGCTCGTCTTCCTGGGCTACATCGGCTCGGCTTTTTTGGCCAAGCCGGATTGGAGCGAGGTGGCGACTGGATTGGTCACGCCGACCTTTAGTTTTGAACCAGCATATTTATTCATGCTCGTAGCCGTGGTCGGCACCACGATTTCACCTTACATGCAGGTGTATGTGCAGTCGTCAGTGGTAGACAAAGGAGTGACGCCGGAAGACTACGCGCGGACGCGCATTGATGTATGGGTAGGAACGGTTCTGGCGGCGCTGGTAGTTTTCTTTATCGTCGTATCAACCGCCGCCACACTTCATAAGCATGGCCTGCATGTCGACAGCGCTGCTGACGCCGCCAGCGCCCTCCGACCGCTCGCCGGTCCCTACGCGGAAAAACTATTTGCCATTGGGTTATTCGGCGCTTCGATGTTGGCCGCAGGCGTGTTGCCGCTGGCCACTGCATATTCCATCAGCGAGGCACTTGGTTTTGAGAAGGGC
>JANMVC010000166.1:0-4953 GCA_031392315.1 Pyrinomonadaceae bacterium
CGAAATCAGTTTCAGGCACTGCATCACCTGCTCGGTCTGGCGGTGCTCGATGCCCGCGTAGAGGTCTTCTTCGTTTTCACGAACAATCACCACGTCCATCACCGGATGTTTGGTATCAACGAAGGGGTGGTAGGAAACGCACGGACGAACATTGGCATACTGGCCAAGGGTTTTGCGCACGGTCACGTTCAAACTTTTAAAGCCCCCACCTTGCGGCGTGGTGATGGGCGCCTTGAGAAAAACTTTGGTACGGCGTAGCGAATCCCACGAGCTTGGTTCGATACCCGAACTGTTCCCGGCCAGATAAACTTTCTCACCGATGTCGATCGTTTCAATATCAAGGTTGGCGCCGGACGCTTTCAAAATGTGCAGCGTGGCCGCCATGATCTCGGGGCCGATGCCGTCGCCGTGCGCAACGGTGATGGGAACAGTTTTAGACATATCGAAACCGGACCTTTCGCGAATTAGTAAGTTGAGTGTGAAGCAATATATGCTAAGACCATTAAGTGAAGCAACGCACGAGCTCAATTGCAATTCGCGAAACTATTTCACATGAAACGTATCCTCTTGGCACTTTCCATCATCCTCGCCGCAACGAGTTTGTTGCATGCTAATGAGCAAAACCGAGGGGGACGAAAACCGATCACCACTGAGGTTTCCCAAACAGAGAAAGAGGAATGGGAGAACCTCAAGAGCCGGTTCACAAAGTACTCGCCGTACATTTCCGGTTTGGTTTGGACGCTTATACACAGCTACGCGTCCCAGAGCGAGACAAAACGTGGGCTTGCTCTCCTGCAATCCATAAGTATCGCGGTTGCGAGTCATGATCCGGCCACCCTGAGAAAGTTTAACGCTCCACAAGGCTTCAAACAGAAGCTTGTCGGCTTGATTAATGCAAGAGACGAAACCCTGAGCGGTTTCGGTGCAAGTATGTTGGCGATTATTGGAGACCAGGAATACGCTCCGCACATTGCGACCTTGCTAGACAGAAGGAAAGCGTCAAGGCCTTATCATGAAGTCACGGTCCGAGGGCAGGCAGCGACTGCTCTTGGTTTACTCGGCGCCAAACAATACGCTGTACGAATTGCGCTCTTGCTGAAAAGTAAGAACCGATACGACCGTAGCGGTGCCGCCACGGCGCTCGGCCTTCTCAAGGCGACCGCTTACGCGGACGATGTTATTCGCGTTCTTCTGTTTGAAGACGTGGGTGTTGGTGACGACAGTAGTCCTATCCATGCTCTTTTCGAGATGGGTGTGGCTGCGAAGTACACAAAAGAAATTGCCCGTGTTTTGGACGACGAGATTCCCGGTGACAGAACAGAGACCGCTGCTTACGCGCTCGCGCGTCTGGGAGCGAAGGAGCATGCCAAGGACATCGCCAAACTACTTAAGAATGAATATAGAAGGCGGCATGCGGCCAAGGCTTTAGCGCTTCTCGGTGCAAGAGAGTATACGGCTGAGATCGTTTTGCTGCTGAAGGACAAGAATTCGTTCAACCGCGAAGGTGGGGCACTAGCCCTGGGAATTCTTGGAGCGAAGGAGCATGTTGCGGCTGTGGCGGAACTGCTGAAGGACGAGGAGGCGTGGGTAAGGAGGGCAGCTGCCGATGCGCTCGTTCTCATGGAAGCGAACGAATACGCCCGGGAAGCGCTTCCGATTATCGCGGTGCAAAAGGAAGGTCCTTACTTTGATGGGGCAGATTTCAACTCAGTGGTGACGGAGCAAGCGCTTGAGCTTAACAATCGATTCACAATTCTGTTAGCTCGGATGAAGACGCGCTTGGCCGCCCCGCGCCCTAAGTAAGGACTCATTCAAACCAGCGTGTCTCACCTCTCACCGCCGCGCGGCAGGAATAATTTTCAGTTTGATTCGTTCGCCGGCGCGCATCAGCTCCACATCGTATTCCTGTCCGGCGCGCATCTCGCCGAGAGCAGCGGTGTAGTCGTAAACGTTGCGGATGTCGCGGCCGGCCAACTTCACGATCCGGTCGCCCGCTTTGATTCCAGACTTGGCCGCAGGTGAATCTTCGCGGACGCCATCGATCAACAGCCCATCATTCGAATCTGCGTAATTGGGAATGGTGCCGAGCGAGACGCTGAATCCGCCGGTCCGTCCCGCAGCCTGGCTCTTGGCCACTGCGTAGGTCGGACGTTTATCTTCTGCATCAACGTCGCGAACAATCCGCGCCACCAAACTCAGGATGCGAGCTTCATCGTCGTAGTTGATCTTGTCGGCGGTGTCTGAAGGTTTGTGATAATCCTCGTGGGTGCCGGTCCAGAAAAATAGAACTGGAATTTGTTTGCCGTAGAAGGACGAATGGTCGCTGGGGCCGAAGCCATCTTCGTTGAGCGTCAATTGAAACTGCTTCGAATTGTCGCTGGTCACAACGGCCTGGCCATTTGCTCCGACAACAATAGGCATACGTACTTCTGGCCCCGCCGAAGCCCGCACGGGAGCGCCGGCCGCCGTGACGGTCATCCCTTGAAGTGAATTCGCAGATTCGACCATCGGCCGCCATTCGGGCGCCGTCCCAATACCCCCCACAATCAGTTTGCGGTCCTTCATCCGGCCAATCATGTCCATATTGAGCATGGCGACCGTGTTGGCCAGCGGCACGATCGGGTGGTTCACATAATAATTCGAGCCCAGCAAGCCTTCCTCTTCGCCGCCAAAGGCGATGAAGACGATCGTGCGGCGCGGCCGCGGGCTCTGCGCCGCAAATAACCGGGCGAGTTCGAGCAGGCCGGCTGTTCCTGACGCGTTATCGTCAGCGCCGTGATGAACCTCGCCTTCTTTCGGAGCGAGGCTCCCCTCGCCGCCAAGGCCTAGATGATCGTAGTGGGCGCCGATGACTATGGTCTCGTTTCTCAGTTTGGGATCAGCGCCGTCAAGTATGCCGACGACGTTGGCGGCTTTGACTTCACGCCGCACTACGTCAACTCGCAAGTCAACCATGGCATCAATTGGGCGGGACTCTAGCTTACTGAGACCAGCGTCATCCGTTTGCAAAAGTTGCGCTGCTGCTTTACGCGAGATGACTACGACCGGTAAACCGGCATCGCCGCCGCTGTTGTCGTAACGAAGCCGCGCCAGGCGCTCCTCTTGAAAACTCTCCGCACGAGCAATGACGATCAACGCCGCAGCGCCGGCGTTTCGGGCGGCGATTGCTTTCCAGCGAACACCTTCGTAGCGGGCGAAGGGACCGTGAGCGTTTTCTCCGTCGGGCGTACCTGACAGTGCTACGGCAATGCGGTCCTTCACATTCGCCTTCGCGTAGTCATCATGTTTCAAGTCCGCTGCAGTAATGCCGTAACCAACAAAGGTTGCGGCCAGTCCTTTGCGATTTCCAGCGGCGGAAAAACCCAAAGGCATCCAATCCTCGACGGCGCGGAAAGCCACTGGCGCCTGTTTTTCTTTCATCCTGATGGAGAGCAGGTTCCGTTTGCCCAGTTCAACACCGGCAACGTAAGGAAACTTCTGCAGGTAACGGTTGGGCGAGTCGGCTTCGAGAATCGACATCCCGGCGGTGTCGTAGCCGATGCTGCGTCGCAGGCCAATGCGCGCAAACTCGCGGGCGATATATTCCGCGGCGAGATTTGCGCCGTCGCTCCCGGTTCTACGTCCGGTCAACTTATCGGATGCCAGGTATTCGACATCGCCGCGCAATCGCTCGACGCTGGGCGCACTCGCGGGGCTGGGTTGTTGCGCTAGTGCGCTCGCAACCAGGGCAGAGATCAACAGTAAGCTAGTAAGATGTTTGCTAGTAGTTTTCATAAGTCTAGTAGGACGCCTGCCGTCGCCTTTAAAGTGTGGAGATACGAAATGTAACCCAGTTGCGGGCCTTTTGCACTGTCTCCGCCGGATCGTTTAGATCCTCGGGAAATTGGCGAGGCTTTCCGGAAGCAGGTGATGTCGGCAACCGCAAAAAGATGGACTCGTATGGTTAGGTTCCGCTACGCTCCGCGCGGCGCTATCATAAGTCCCAACTACTCCCGCATTCTCGTCAGGAGAGAATTCAGCCAGATGGGTGCTCGCCTCAAAATCACACCGGCACGGCGCTGGACCATAGCGCTACTGTTTTCTTGTGGCTTGGCGGGCGGGACCGAAGCCCAGGTCCAAACGCGACCAACTCCCAGTCTTCAACTTAATCAACCACTAACCAGAGACTTGAAAGATGGCGAGTCGCACACTTACAAGCTCCGTTTGGAAGACCGGATGTTCGCGCGGGTGGTCGTGATGCGGCAGGGTGTGGATGTTTTCATGCGCGCGCTGGATGGCCAAAGGAAAAAGCGGACACAGGTTGGTGATCCTTTCGGTCGCGTCGGCCCTTTGGTTTTAGAGTTCGTGGCCGAAACAGCCGGTGACTACTTTGTCGAAGTCAATTCCCGTCCGCACGAAATGGGGGGCAGTTACGAAGTAGAGTATGTCGAATCACGAGTGGCGACTAATACCGATCGCACGCGCATGGTCGCTGCCAATCACCTCGGGGCCGGAAACAATCTCAGAGCAGAAGCCGAGGCCCGGTTGCACCGTGCAGCTCTGGCCGAATATGACCGGGCCCGCAAGCTCTACATACAAATCAACGACAAGGCGGGGCAGGCCATGTCGCTGCAACGCATCGGACGTGTTTACGAAGCGCAGAGTGATTACAAAACGGCGATGGAAAACTATTCGTCGGCGCTGGCGCTCTGGCGAGAAGTGAAAGAACGCCGGGGCGAAGCCTACACGATCAACGGGATGGGTGGGATGCACTTTTATCTTGGCAATCTGGAGATGGCCCTTCCCTATTTCGAACAAGCCGGGGATATCTACCGCGAAGTGGGAAACAAAGAAGGAGAGGGACTTAGTTATAACGAAATCGCTAATGTTTACCGCCAGAAGGGTGACATCGCCGTAGCTTTGAAATACTACCAAAAGGCTTTGGACCTTTATCGTGAAGTCGGCACCAAAAAT
>JANMVC010000011.1:0-2068 GCA_031392315.1 Pyrinomonadaceae bacterium
TTGCACCAGTCCGTCTAACCCGACCGGCCGCACTCTGACGAGCGATGAGCTGCGCGCGATGGCCCAGGCCATCGAAGACAGCGGCTCGGGCGCGTTTGTGATTAGCGACGAGATCTATCGCGATCTTTACTACACGGGCGAGCGTCCGGCTTCGATTTCAGAGTTTTACCCGCGCACGATTGTCATCAGTGGGCTTTCGAAGTCTACGTGCATGACGGGCTGGCGGTTGGGCTGGATTGTAGGTGATGCAGCCGTCCTGCGTGCGGCGCATCTCTTCCATGGTTACGTCACAACGTGCGCCTCAACGATTTCGCAGAAGGCCGCGCTGGCAGCGTGGAGCGATGAAGCGGATGCAGCGCGCCAGCAGATTCGGTCCACTTTTCAGCAACGGCGCGATCACCTGTTATCGGCACTGCGCGGCGCGGGCTTTCGTTGTGTTACGCCTGACGGCGCGTTCTATACGATGGTGGACATCGCGCGCTATGGAACGTCGCTGGAAGTTGCCGAAGCGATGTTGGGAACCGGTGTGGTGACGGTGCCGGGAAGCGCTTTCGGCAGCGAAGGCGAAGGATTCTTGCGATGCTCGTTTTGCGCTGACTTGCCGGTGCTGACGGAAGGTGTTGGACGAATGGGCAAGGCGCTGTCGTCACTGAAGCAACAATCTGGTGGTTGATGATTCGGTTGCGGTTGAATTCTATTTCTTTACACTGACTAAATAATGACTGAGAAACTTCGCGTAGGAATACTTGGCGCTACTGGAATGGTCGGGCAGCGCTTCATCCAACTGCTGGAAAACCATCCGCAGTTTGAGATCACAGCACTGGCGGCTTCAGATCGTTCGCAGGGCAAGAGTTTTCAGGAAGCCTGCACCTGGCGTTTGGCCGGCGAGATGCCGGCGTTTGTGAAGGAGATGACCGTGTCGGCGCCCGAGCCACCGCTTGCCTGCGATCTGATGTTTTCGAGTCTGCCGGGTGACGGTGGTCTAGCGCGCGCGAGTGAAGGTGCGTTTGCCCGCGCAGGTTTTCCAGTTATCAGCAATTCCTCAGCTTATCGAATGGACGCGGACGTGCCGCTGCTGATCCCGGAAGTGAATCATGAGCATCTCGCTTTGCTTGAGGTGCAGCGGAAGAACGCTGGCGCTCAGCGAGGATATATCGTTACGAATCCAAACTGTTCGACCATAATGCTGGCGCTGGCGTTGGCGCCGTTGCATGCGAAGTTTGGTGTGAAGAGTGTGGTGGCCACTACGATGCAGGCGTTGTCGGGCGCGGGCTATCCGGGCGTGCCTTCGCTGGCAATCAGCGACAATGTTTTGCCTTTCATCGATGGCGAAGAAGAAAAGATCGAGCAGGAGACGTTGAAGATTCTTGGCAAGTTGCAAGGGCAGGGAATCGCAGCCGCGCCGATGGCCGTGAGCGCGCAATGTCACCGTGTGAATGTCTCAGATGGGCACATGGCGGCGGTGCGCGTGAAGCTGGAGAGAACCGCCACACTCGAAGAGGTGAAGGATGCGCTCGCGTCTTTCACTGCGCTGCCGCAGGAACTGCAACTCCATTCCGCGCCGAAATTTCCGATCATTGTTCGTGAGGAAGCTGATCGTCCGCAGTCGCGTCTCGATCGCGATGCGGGCAACGGCATGAGCGTCACTGTTGGCAGAATCTTTCCTGACAATGTGCTTGACTACCGCTTTGTCGCGCTCAGTCATAACACGATTCGCGGTGCGGCGGGTGCGGCGATTCTGAATGCGGAGCTGCTGATTGCAATGGGGCGACTTTAGCGGCAGTCAGGAGTTCAGAGTACAAACTTTAGTTTGCTGTTTGGGGTAAGAAGCAAGCTGAAGCTTGTACTCTGAACACCTGAGGTAAAGATGCAACCTAAAGCTTGTACTCTGAACACCTGACTTGAAGCTTGTATTCTGAACACCTGACTGAACCGCAACCATGATTTCAATTGCGCTGATCTGTACTGCGAACCGGTGCCGGAGTGTGATGGCTCACGCGATTCTCGTTTCGGAAGTTGAGAAGCGTGGAATTCCGGTCGATGTCTACTCTGCGGGCGTTTTTGATTT